>DCBP01000013.1 GCA_002314055.1 Prevotella sp. UBA1104 | reverse complement strand
AGGGTGCTGAGTAGTTACGATTATAAGTATAAAGGTAAGAGTGTATATTGTATGATTGGTGAAATTTATGATAATGATATTTATTCTGGTAAAAATCATTATTTTGAATGTTGGGATGCTAAAGACGTAACATGCTCAGGCTGGTTCAATCTTACGTTCGTAAGTATAGGGGACGAATATAAATTACCAGTTCGACCTGTATCGAAATAAATTTAGATTCTTGTTATTGGAAATCACAAATTTATGATATCAAGAATGTTAAGACGGAAGAGTATATAGTAAAAGTCAACGAACAAACAGCAAAATTTATCCCTTATAAATAACATAAATTCTCTAACGGAGTTTATAAGAAGTTGCGCACGACACGTATTTAGTGTATTCCTTTTATGAAGAAATATATTCTAACAACCATGGCTGTTGCTTTGTCATTATGTATGTTGCAGTCTTGTGGTGGATTCATGCAGGGACTTGCCTCCGGACTTGGTAGCTATGGCGGCGGGGGATATTATATGGCACCAAGCTATAATACAGTTGCTGCACCGGCAACAGTATGGAGTACTCCATCATATGATTTCAATAATACGTGGACCACAGCACCGGCAACATACAGCAGTGGCACGACAACATACTCGTCAGGAAGTAGCTCGTCCTCGACATCAAGTTCATCGTCAGGTTCATCAAGAAGTTGCCGAGTATGCTACGGATCGGGAAAGTGTAGAACATGTAACGGAAACGGAAAGTATTTTGACGATTCCTTGGGCAATGGTTCTATGAGAAAATGCCCTAACTGCACAAATGGTCTCTGTACGTCGTGCGGAGGAACAGGAAGGAAATAAACATTTCAAGTTTCGGATTTATAATCTTCCCCTCCCCCGCCTCCCCTTAACAGGGGCGGAGCAGTTACCTTTAATTGCACATAACCTTACATATTTGGCATTACTAAATCAGTAGCATTACTATATTTACAAGTAAATATCTCAGCTTTTAGCAGAAAGAGTAACTGCTCCGCCCCTGTTAAGGGGAGGCGGGGGAGGGGAAAAACTAAATCCGAAACTTCAGTAAACATTATAAAAACTAAAAAGTAAAAATGAAAAAATTAATAAGACTCCAAATCATCCCTTTGGTTCTCTTTGCGTTGTCAACAGGATTTATTATGACTTCGTGCGACAAAGAAGACGATAACGACAGCGAATATACCAGACCATCGACTGGTGGTACGTCTACTGGCAGTACACAGAAGATAACAAAGCCCTCGTTCAGCAAGTTTATAACGACAACAGACTATGACGGATTTTCTATAAAGGCAAGATTCAAAACGGGTGGCGACAAAGAAAGTAACCTCAGTGCAACAATACACTGGCAGAAATATTCGTCGAAACCGTCGAAAACTCCAGCTAAGAGTGATTTAAAAAAAGTGGAAAGCATGAGACAATATGGTTCAGCCACATACCATAATACTGGTTCAAAGAAGGGAATGACAGAAAGTATCGTGTTCGAAAAGGCACATGCCGGAATAAATGGTGGTTCATATATATATTATTATGTAGAGTGTAGAAATAGTGTCGGCAGTGCAAGCTCGTCTGTAAGCTATACGGTTGTTAAGAGATAAAATAAAAATACCATTGTGTCTATTACTGAGTGATTATTAATATTCTATACACTAAGCGATAGAAAATGACATGTACGGATTTTTATAGATACGAAAAGCGATCGTATGGATTTTCATTTCACTTACGATCGCTTTCCCCCTTTATTCCACCTCCCACTCAATATCCGTCTTTCTGTTCTCCACGCTGAAGTTTATCCCCACCTTTGTTATTGGCTTGCCCGATAGGGCGAAGCGCGAGGCATAGTCGTTGAGGCTGATTTGGTGCAGGGCAGTGGCAGCATCCTTGTTGAGCTTCAGCTCAAGGATGTACAGCCGGGTATGGGTGAGCATCACGATGTCTACACGGCCGTTGGGCGTATGTACTTCCACGTCGACGAGAAAATGTGTTAGTAACGTGAAGATGATGAACAACACCTGCAGCCATGCTGAAATGCAGCACTGGATATGCAGTCCAGTCCTTCTCAAGTTGCGATATGGCAAGCCCGTCAAACATTTCCTTTTTACCCTCGAAATAGCTTTGGAATGTAGACACGAGCAGTGACTTGCCGAACCGACGCGGACGGTTCAGAAAGAAAAACTTGCCATTGGTATGCGACATTCGGTACACATACTCTGTTTTGTCGATATACAGTTTATTTTCCTTGCGTATTCGCTCGAATGTCTGTATTCCTATCGGATAAAGCTTATGTGCCATAGTCGTTACTGCTTGCATTTACGATGCAAATATACACAAAAAAACGAGAAAGCCAAAAACGGTAGGAAAATAATAATATGCCCTATGCATTAAGCGGAATAAAGCAGTATCTTGTCTTACGTATAAAAAGTTTTTCTGTGGAAAAGTATCAAAGTATCATTATCTTATGCTGTTTTGAACATAAATGTCTGTTTATCAGTAATATATAAAAATGATACTTTTCTGCTTATTTTACAAAAAAGTATCATAAAAGTATCACAAGTCTCATGTCATCGGTATCAGACAAGCCACGATGGGTAGATGCGGAGCTGTAAAAGTCAAGGCTCGTCGCATTGCCCAACTTCTTGCCCGTAGCTTGGGCAATCATTGCCCACGGCCTTGGGCATCAATGCCCGCAGCATGTTCACCTATTGCCCACGCTATGGGCATTGCCGGAAGAACAGGAGATGGCAAGACGAAATCAAAGTGGCAGAAATGGTGCAACATTCCTGCGCCTTTGGTGCAGCATTCCTGCGCCTTTGGTGCAGCATTCCTGCACTTTTGGTGCAACGTAGAGATACCGTCGTCGTTTGATGGCAATGGCGCTGATGTCCTGTATCTATTTCTATTCTATTCCGTTACTTTGCAAATCCTGTATAAAGAAGGTAGAATGAACTTGTTTTTATTCTGCGGCAATCGTTTATTTACTAATTTTCCAGTCAGAAACAGTTCTGGTCTTGCTGTCAAAGCTGATACCTATCTTCACGAGATTCTTGCCGGAAGCTTCATACGGTATCATGTATTGTCTGAACGGCGTGGGTTCAGATAATGGGGAATCATGGAGAACAGCAAGCCGTCGCGCACTTCCTTGTTAGGAATGCCAAGAGTGTATTCCTTGAATATAGGGTCGAATTTCTTTATAGTGAGATAGCCGCTCTGGTAGAGCAGTGGCAGGGCGTCTGTCATTTCCTCCGGAGAACGGTCGAATGACTCGAGCGTGACGTCCTGTCCCTCAAGCGAAGACAGGTTGACATTAAACTTGTCGAGTTGCTTTAGAAGAAATGTTGGCGTGCCGGAACCGAACCAATAAGAAGATATATCCTGTCCGTTTAATGCCTTTACAAGACTGAATGGGTTAAAAATATCTTCGGAATTCTTACTGAAATGATATCCGTCATAATATTTGCGCAATTGTTCCAACGTTTCTTCATACGTAAGTTTCAGCGCCTTTGCAAGTCCTTCTACGTCAGGCTTCATAATGGTTGTCAGCTCCGTAAGACTTATTCCGCAAATGGCAGAATACTGGTCGAGCATACTGATATTGTCGAGATTGTTCAGTTCGCTGAAGATACTGAGCTGGGAGAATTTCGTTATTCCCGTGATGAATACGAATTCAAGGTATGGGTCGAGCATCTTTAGGGGACTGTAGAAATTCTGCATTATCTTGCGCAAGGTGCCAAGATTTTCCTTTTTGTGAACAACGTCAAGCAAAGGTGCATCATACTCGTCGATGATGACTACAGCTTTCTGGCCGGTCAGTGCAGATGCCTTCTTTACCAAGTCTGCCATCCTCGTGTTCGGCTCTCCGCCATCGGCAGACAGTCCATATTCCTGTTCATAAGGTTTCAGAATCCAGTCGAGATACTTTACCAGCGACTCTGCGTCAAAATGCTTCGCACCGCTCATGTCGAAATGAAAAACAGGATGGCATGTCCACTCCTTTTCATATTCCGCAATTGCAAGCCCATTGAAGAGTTCCTTTTCTCCGGCGAAATAAGAGTGAAGCGTGGAGGCAAAGAGTGATTTGCCGAACCGTCTCGGACGGCTCAGAAAGACGTATTTCATTTTCTTCCTCCTGAAATCGGCAATGTAGCCTGTTTTGTCTACATACATGTATTCCCCTTCGCGGATGTTCCTGAAAGTCTGGATGCCTACCGGATAACAATTCACCATTTCACTCATAATTCTCTTGTTGTTTTATTTCCGCCGCTAAGTTACAAAAAAAATCTGCAATACAAAAAATATACTGCTTTATAAACGAATATTCTGTCTGTTAATATCTGGCAGTTGCCCTTGCTGCAGTATCTACAATCTTGCTACAGGCATGGTGGCTGACTGCTCAGAAAGTGGAGACTATGATACTTTTATAATATTTATGATACTTTTAATGATACTTTCTGTAAAATAAACGGAAAGTATCATTTACCATATCTTGTTGGTAATCATCATGTTAGTGCCTGTTTTCTGTCGATTAATGATACTTTGATACTTTTCTGCAGAAAAACTTTTTCATGAGAGAGAGGAGACGTTACGTCATCCTCCAGAATCATACAGGAGATAGGCTAAATCAGTAAAAGCAGGGGGAAAGGAGAAAACTTTTAAATTTTATATTTGCAGTTAATCAATAAATTTCTAATTTTGCAGATATAAAAAGAAAAGGACAATAATCATGAGAGTGCTGATTGTAAACACAAGCGAAAATACAGGTGGGGCGGCAGTTGCCGCCAACAGACTGAAGGAGGCGCTTAACAATAACGGGATAAAGGCAAAAATGCTCGTAAGAGACAAGATGACCGACGATATCACCGTGGCTGAGATGCCGAAAACATGGCGACAGGAATGGAACTTCCTGTGGGAACGTTTCGTTATTTATTGCCGACTGCATTTCAAACGCGACAACCTCTTCCAAATAGACATCGCAAATGCCGGCACCGACATCACGAAGACCCGTGAGTTTCGCGAGGCTGACGTTATACATCTGAACTGGATAAACCAGGGCATGCTCTCGATAAAGAACATACACAGGATTCTCGACAGTCATAAACCCGTAGTGTGGACGATGCACGACCTCTGGCCCGCATCCTCCATCTGCCATTATGCCAGGAAATGCCATGGCTTCGAACGCCAGTGTGGCAACTGTCCGCTACTCCCGGGTGGAGGCTCGAAGAATGACCTCTCGGCAAAAGTATGGCGCAAGAAAAAGGCAATACTCGACCGCCACAGTATCCTCTTCGTGGCTTGCAGCAAATGGCTCGCAGGAAAGGCGATGAAGAGCGGACTGCTTGCCGGACAGAAGGTGCTCGACATTCCGAACCCTATAGATACCCGCATGTTCTGCCCAAGAAACCAGGAGGAAGCACGCCTTCAGGCTGTTCTGCCAGCCGACAAGCGACTTGTCCTTTTCGTTTCCCAGCGGGTAACCGACAAGCGCAAGGGCATGGCATATTTCATTGCTGCCATGAACAAGATGGTAGAGGAACACCCGGAAATGAAAGAGAATACGGGAGTGGCTATCCTCGGCGGACAGGCTGAGGAGATTGAAGGAAAACTGCCGTTGCCTACGTATCCGTTGGGGTATGTAACCGACGAGAAGGTAATTGTGAGCATATACAACTCCGCAGACATCTTCGTATTGCCTTCGCTCGAAGACAACCTGCCAAACACCATCATGGAGGCAATGGCATGCGGAGTGCCGTGTGTAGGCTTCAACACCGGCGGTATTCCGGAGATGATCGACCATCAGCGCAACGGATATGTAGCGGAGTATAAGAGTTCCGACGATTTGGCACGCGGTATGTACTGGACTCTCTTCGAGGCAGACCGCCAGTCGCTCTCCGAGGAGGCAGTGAAGAAGGTAAGCACATGCTATTCGCAACATTCCGTGGCAATGAGATATATTGAGGCATATAATCAGGCAATGGCTTTAAAACGATACAAGTTATGATAAAGATTACTCTTATTACGGTGACTTACAATGCTCAGGAGGTTTTGCAGACGACGCTCGACAGCGTCTTCCGCCAAACTTATCCGGCTATTGAACATATTATTATTGACGGTGTGTCGACTGATAAGACGGCTGCCGTGGCGAAAGACTATATGGAGCGCTCTATGGCTTCCGACTGCGGACATGAGGTGAGGCTTCTCGTTGAGGCCGACAATGGGATATATGATGCCATGAACAAGGGATTGCGACTTGCCACTGGTGATTATGTATGCTTCTTGAATGCCGGGGATGCGCTACATTCTGCCGATACGATAGCGGAGCTGGTCCATAACACTTGTGTTGACAGTTATATTACCGAGGATGACGGTAAGACGCGACTTCCGGCTGTATTGTATGGCGAAACGGATATTGTGGATGCCGACCGCCATTTCCTTTGCCATCGCCGATTATCGACACCGGAGACGCTGACGTGGCAGTCCTTCAAAAACGGAATGCTCGTTTGTCATCAGGCATTCTATGCCCGTACGGATATTGCCAAGCGCACGCCATTCAATCTGTCGTATCGCTTTTCGGCAGATTTCGACTGGTGTATTCGCATCATGAAATGTGCCGAGGAGATGCGTCTGCCGCTTGTCGACAGTCATATCGTTGTTGCAGATTATCTTAATGAAGGCACTACGACACGCAACCACCATGCGTCGCTGAAGGAGCGTTTCCGTATAATGGCCGGATATTACGGACTGGTTTCCACAAGTATGCGCCATTTGTGGTTCCTGGCGAGGACTGTGCTGAAAAGATAATTGCTATTGTACTTATAAATAGGTATTTTATTGTGTATTATAGTTAAATAAGGTAATATTATTGCCGCTTTATTTATAAAAACAATATCTTTGCAGAGGGTTGTATGGGGATGTGCCTGTTGGGCGTCCTTATATGGTACCACTGATATAGAAAACAATAAAAGATAATAAAGAAAGGAAACGAAAAATGAAAAAGTCAATTATGATGGCAGTTGTAATGGCTGCTCTTTGTGTTTCAACAAACGTAAATGCACAGGCTGTTCAGAAGGCTTGCGAGAAGACCCAGAAAGTTTGTACTAAGGCTTGCGACAAGGCTGACAAGGCTTGCAAGAAGGCTGACAAATGCTGCAAGGCTAAGGTGAATGCCGCTACTGCCGCTACGGCTCAGGCTGGCAAGGCTGTAAAGGCTAAGGCTGACTGCTGCAAGAAGGACGCTAAGGCTGTTAAGGCTACTGCCGACTGCTGCAAGAAAGAGGCTAAGGCTGTTAAGGCTGCTTGCAAGAACTGCAAGAAGGCTGTAACGAAATAAGTGGGCTGATGAGAATAGAAAATGAAAGAGTATGACAGAAGTCATGCTTATATAATATGAGCACAGAGAAAAGAAGTATGTTCTCTGTGCTCATTATATTATTTTGCGTTCCTTTATTTTACAATAAAGGTGTCATGTAAAGCGGAAGATATATAATTCCATCCACAACCTTGTAGTCGGCTGCATGCAAAACTGTAGGAGAGGTTGTGTATTCTCCAAACTTTTTCATACACTTTGTAATGGAAGATAATGTGTAGTTCTTGCCGCTTTTGACTTCAATCGGGCGGATATTATGTCGTGTTGTTACTTTCTCCTTTTGGAGAAGGAAGTCGATTTCCATTCGATTTTCTGCTTCTTCTGATGACTTACTGTAGAAAAAGAGTTTGTTGCCTTTGGCTGTCAGCATCTGTGCCACGATATTTTCAATGAGCATCCCTTCGTTGACTTCCAGCTTTCCAAAGAGTAGCTTTTGGTAAATCTCAGACGAGACGATTCCCTTTTCATCAAAGGCGTGACTTATCAGTAATCCTGTATCATTCATATAGCACTTTAATGTTGTACGGTCTTCGTTCATTTTCAGACCGATGTTTGGCTCTGTTGAATTATAACAAATATTGACAACCCTTGCGTCCTTCAGCCAAAAGAAAGCATCGTCTAAATCTCGATATTTGGCACCAGGTTTTAGAGCTGATAGCCGGAACTTCTTCTCGTGTTTAGAGAGCTGAGAAGGTATCTGGTCGAATATAGATACAACCTTGTCGGCTATTTCATTTGCGTAATTGAAAATGTCGTTACGGTAGATGGTCAGAATGTCGCGTTTGGTGGCATCTACATCATCGAAATCTTTGGTTTCAACATATTTCTTGACAGCTTGTGGCATTCCTCCTACTATCATATAGAGACGAAATGCATCCATGGCTTGACGATGGAAAGCCTGTCCCATTGGTTTTTGTTCTGCATACATCTTTCGTATCAAGTCCATTAGCATGTCGTTACCGGTGGCCCAAAGAAACTCTTCAAAATCCATTGGATACATCTGTATCGGGCACTCTTCCGATGGAAGTACGATGCCCTGTGTGTTTTTCTTAATGCTTACCAAAGATCCTGTCTCAATGTAATCATATCGACCATCTTTTACCAAGAACTTGATGGCTGCTCTTGCCCTTGGACACAATTGTACTTCGTCAAGAATGATAAGCGACTTGCGTTTATGGAGTTTCACCTTGTAGTGTTGACTCAGATAGAGAAATAGCATATCAAGATCTTCCAGATAGAGGTCGAACCAGTCTTTGACCATCTGTGGAGCTTTATTGAAATCGATGAGGATATATGACTCGTATTCATTCTTACCAAACTCCTCTACTATATAACTCTTACCTATGCGCCTTGCACCCTCTATGAGTAGTGCTACTTCTCCATTTCTTTTTTTCTTCCAGTTAAGGAGCTGTTGATATATTTTTCGCTTCATAGTGATGTCTCTTGCACCTTTTTGAGATATTTAATCTGTTATATTATACACCTTTTTGAGATTTATTATAACGCGAAAGTACACCTTTTTAAGATTTCTTGCAAGGAATATATAAAAAAATATTTATAAGGGTAATCTTCTTTTGTCCATTATGGGTAAAAATGGTTGTTTAGCCAACAATTTGTATGTAGTTAAATGTGCTCAAATCAATAATGTTATCGTAGATGCTTGTAGATACGAAAGTAGGAGGTAAAAAACTACTGTTAGTATTTACCTCCTACTCGATCTTCCCTATGTCGGGAGACTATAGCTATTGCTTAAGAGTATCTTAGGATTTGTCCAGGCTTTACGCGCTGGTTCTTGCTCAAATGGTTAAGCTTGCAGATTTGCTCTACAGTGGTGCCACGTTTGCGTGCGATACTGAATAGAGTTTCGCCCTTTGCCACTTTGTGGTAGCGCACGTCGCCACCTTCGATATTGTTTCCAACCTTCGTGTCGTTGTCGTTACCCATAGCAAGGTCGTCATTCTTTCCGCGGTTACGAGTTGCAGCGAGCGACTCGCGGTCGTATGTGCTGCGGCGGAAGAGATAGTTGTCGCCGGTAACGTCCTGATTCTTGAAGTCGAACATCAGAGCCGGGTTCAGTGCCACTCCGCAGAGGCGGGTTTCGAAATGGAGGTGAGAACCGGTGCTTCGTCCGGTGTTGCCGCCCAGTCCTATAGGGTCTCCGGCACGTACAATCTGGTCTTCGTCGACAAGCTGTTTCGACATGTGTCCGTAAATAGTCTCCAAACCGTTATGGTGTCGTATAACAACGTAGTTGCCGTATCCACCCGATTCATATCTTACGATTCTTACTTTTCCGTCGAAAGCGGCGCGGATAGTGTCGCCGATATAAACCTTTATGTCAAGTCCTTTGTGCATTCTTCCCCAGCGGCTGCCGAAGTTTGATGTGATGATGCGACTTGTTGTCGGCATGCAGAAGTGTCTTAGATTGATGTTGAAAGAGTCTGGCAATTCTGTAGCGCGGTGAGCATAGCGGTTGTTCCATTCCTTGTACAGTTGTGCCGATGGAGCCTCGTTATGTTCTCTTTGTACGATATTTCTCAGTGCCAGGGTGTCTACTGCCTTTAGCTTCTTGTCTACCGGTGCCTGTCTTGCCAGCAGGTCTTGTGCTGTAGCAGGAATCGTGGCAAGCGCCATGACAGCAGTTATTGCTAATGTTTTAATTGTCTTTCTTAATTGCATAATTAATTTTTAAGTTTAATGCCTCGCAAATAGGAGTTGCAAGTGCATTATGTGTGATTAAGGTTAATCATTATGATGGATATTAAGAAACCAATATTCGTCATGATGATTACAAATACGCTGCAAAGATAGTAAAAATATTTTAATGTTGTATGTCACTTAACAGTTTTTAGTGTGCCTTTAACATATTGGCGTGTGTCGTAATGTGCTAATTATTAGCATAATCCGATATGCTTCGAGTTGCTGTATGATGTGTTTTTATGATATTGCTCCCCAGTTTATGTTAGTCTTTCGCAGGGCTGCGAGACGTTGCCAAAGCAGACTGTTTTCTGCCTTGTCGCAATTTGGGTCGTTGTCGATAATGTGTTGCGCTTCGTCGCGTGCCATCTGCACGATTTGTCCGTCGCGAGCGATATCCGCAATCTTCAGGTCGAAAGCCATTCCGCTCTGTTGTGTACCCTCTAAATCGCCTGGCCCACGCAGTTTCAGGTCTGCCTCGGCGATAAGAAAACCGTCGTTCGTGTCGCACATTATATCGATGCGGCGCTTCGTTTCCTTTGTCAGCTGTGGCTTCGTTACGAGTATGCAATACGACTGGCTCGCTCCTCGTCCAACGCGTCCTCTGAGCTGGTGTAGCTGAGAGAGTCCGAAGCGCTCGGCATTGAGTATTACCATAACCGAGGCGTTCGGTACGTTTACTCCAACCTCGATAACTGTTGTGGCGACGAGAATCTGCGTCTCTCCGTTAACAAACTTTTGCATCTCTTCTTCTTTCTCGGCAGATTTCATCTTGCCGTGAACTTTACTGAGTTTGAATTCCGGGAAAATCTCCTTCAAGCTTTCGAATCCCTCTTCAAGGTTCTGCAAGTCGAGCTTTTCGCTTTCCTTTATAAGCGGAAAGACGATATAGACCTGTCTGCCCTCGCGAATCTGCTGTCGGATGCCGTTATATAGGCTTGTCGTCTGGTTATTATATTTGTGGAGTGTTACCACCGGTTTTCTGCCCGGCGGCAGTTGGTCGATAATACTGACGTCGAGGTCGCCGTAGATAGTCATGGCAAGTGTTCGCGGTATCGGAGTGGCAGTCATTACAAGCACGTGAGGCGGGTTCTTGCTCTTGCTCCACAGTTTTGCGCGTTGTGCCACACCGAAACGGTGTTGCTCGTCAACGACGACGAGTCCGAGTCGGCAGAACTGCACCGTATCCTCTATTACGGCATGCGTGCCGACAAGGATATTAATACTTCCGTCGATAAGTCCGGCAAGCACCTCCTTGCGTTTTTTCCCCTTTACGATACCCGTCAGCATCTCTACCCGCACATCCATATCTCCGAGGAATTCCCTTATCGTGGCAAGGTGTTGTTCGGCAAGAATTTCAGTAGGAGCCATGATGCAAGCTTGGTAGTTGTTGTCGAGAGCGATGAGCATAGTCATAAGAGCCACGAGGGTCTTTCCGCTACCCACGTCGCCTTGCAGTAGTCTGTTCATCTGTTTGCCGCTGCCCAAGTCGCGGCGTATCTCCCTCATCACCCGTTTCTGGGCTTCAGTCAGAGGGAAGGGCAGATGTTTAGAATAGAAGTCATTGAATACCTTGCCTATGTGTTGAAATACGTATCCGCGGTATTTCCGTTTTTGGTCGGAGGCATATCTGAGGATATTCAGTTGCACGTAGAAGAGTTCCTCGAATTTCAGTCTCTGTTGAGCGTTGGCAAGGTCAGTGCTGTTCTTCGGGTAATGAATGTTTCTCATTGCCGTGTCTCTCGATACCAGTCTTAGTCGCTTTGCGATAAATGGCGGCAAGGTTTCAGCCAAGGGCTGATCCATCCGTTCCAATATGTTTTTTGTGATTTTCTCTATTGAGCGAGAGGTCAGTCCTACTTTCTTCATCTTCTCCGTTGTGGAATAGTAGGGCTGCATGCCCATCTGCGACAGTTGCAAGTCGGCAGCCTTGTCGATGTCGGGGTGTGCGAACTGATACCTGCCGTTGAAAACGGAAGGTTTGCCGAAAACGATATATTCGATATTCTCCTTATATTGCTGGGTGGCATATTTTATTCCGGAGAACCATACGAGATCTACCACTCCGGTGCCGTCGGAGAAATGTGCCACGAGGCGTTTCTTGCGCCCGCTTGACAATTCCTCGAAGCTCAATATCCTTCCCTTAATCTGAATAAACGGCAGTTCGCCGCTCATGTCTACAATGCGGTATATATGAGTGCGGTCAACATATTTGTATGGGTAATATTCCAGAAGGTCGGATATAGACTCTATACCCAACTCCTTCTGGAGTATTTCCTTTTTCTTCGGACCGACGCCCGGCATGTATTGAATATCTTGGTTAAGAATATCGAGCACTTGTCTTATTTTTATAAATTATACGACGGGTCTTGCGCAATAATAGCCTCGCCCACAGCAAGGTCGAAGGGAGTTGTGATTTTTATGTTCTCCTCGTTGCCCTCAACAAGAGCCACGCTGTGTCCGTCGTGTTCCACGACAGAAGCATCGTCGGTAAACTCTTTCATGTATTCCTGTCGGTAAGCCCTTTTAAGCACATCGACGTTGAAAGTCTGTGGAGTCTGCACAATGCGGTATTCGTCTCTTTGTACAGTCTCCGACATCGGTTCGCCACTGATTTGCAATGCTGCAATGCCATCGAAGTCGTATAAAGATTCCGGAGCATCAACCTTGTATAGATGGCGTAAAGTCTCGACTACCGGAATAACCGGAACGGCAGCTCCGCTTTTCATCGCTTCCTTGCATGTGCGGTGGATAGTTCCTCCAGATACAAACGGCCTAACGCCATCGTGCACACAAATTGTTCCGCAAGCGTTGTCTGGAATACAGTCAAGTCCGTTCTTTACCGAGTGGAAACGGGTCTCCCCTCCGTCGGCAATCGTCAGCGGTTCATTGAAAGAGTATTTCTCGCAAAGTTCCTTCCAGTATTCCTGTTGCTGTTTAGGCAAAACGAGGATGATCTTCATCTTGTCGCTATAGCTTCTGAAACAGCGTATTGTGCGCATCAAGACCGGCAGTCCACCGATGGGAAGGAATTGTTTTGGCACTTCAGTTCCCATTCGTGTTCCTTTTCCTCCGGCAACGATAATTACGTATTCGGTATACTCCATAGCTTTCTATTTCTTGTCCATCAGATGGAGATACATCATTCCTTCAGCAACGTTGTGTGCCGTTTTTTCGTCGGTAAGCATAGCGAGCAGGGCGTATGCATAGGGCAGGGTAGCAGCCGGTCCCTCACCAGTAACGACATTTCCGTCAACGGTGTATAGCTCGTGTGTATATTCCGCTCCTTCGAGGTATTTCTCGAATCCCGGATAACAGGTGGCGCGTTTTCCCTTGACGATACCTAAAGAGCCGAAAACCAGTGGTGCAGCACAGATGGCTGCCACGAGCTTTCCGCTTTCATACTGATTAAGTATAGCCTTGCGCACCCCCTCGTGGTCGTTCAGATTAGTAGCACCAGGCAGTCCGCCGGGCAGCATCAGCAAATCTGCATCGCTGAAGTCGTTGCCTTCAAATTTCAGATCTGCCTTAATCGTTACTCCATGAGCCATTTCAACAAATTCAGAATCGTTGATGCTCACGGTCTTTATCTCCACTCCGCCGCGGCGGAAGATGTCAACAGGGATAAGAGATTCTATCTCCTCCGACCCGTTGGCAAGGAACATATAAACTTTTGCCATAATATTAAAGTTTTAAGGGTTATTTCAAGCAGTCGAGATATTTCTCGATAGTATTCTTTAGTCCGATATACAATGCATCGCTAATAAGCGCATGACCGATGCTCACTTCGTCGGTCCATGGAATCATCTTGTGGTAATAAGCCAGATTAACGAGGCTCAAGTCGTGTCCGGCGTTAAGTCCCAGTCCGATCTCCCTTGCAGCCACGGCAGCATCAACGAAAGGTTTGATAGCTTCCTCGCGGTTACGTTCATAGTTGGCAGCATAAGGTTCGGTGTAGAGCTCCACTCTGTCGGCTCCACATTCCTTGGCTCCTCTCACCATTTCGGCAGAGGGGTCAACGAAGATGCTCGTTCGAATGCCGGCTTCCTTAAATCTGCCCACGACATCCGTCAGGAATCCCTTGTTCTCTATAGTGTCCCATCCGTGGTTGCTCGTGAGCTGAGCGTCGCTGTCAGGTACGAGTGTTACCTGTGTAGGCACCACTTCAAGTACGAGTTCTATATATTTCTCGATAGGGTTTCCCTCGATGTTGAATTCCGTTGTAATGAGCGGTTTGATTTCCCTTACATCCTGATAGCGGATATGTCGTTCGTCAGGACGTGGGTGAACTGTTATTCCCTGAGCACCGAAAAGTTGGCAGTCTTGTGCCACTTTCTCTACATCTGGATTGTTACCGCCTCTTGAATTTCTCAAGGTCGCAACCTTGTTGATGTTTACACTTAACTTTGTCATATCAAATTAGTTTGTTAATAACACCATGTCCCGTCTTCCGTTCTTTTCCGGCAGACAAGGGCTTCTTTATGTTTGTATTTATTGTCGTGCGTGAGGGTTTTATACAAAAATCCTGTCTGGCGAGAGAAGAAAAACTTGTTTATTCTTCCGTGCATGAGGATTTTATGCAAAAAAGCCGTATATTTGCAGACGCATTTACAAGCGCAAAGTTACAAAAACATTTGTAATGGCAGAATAAAATGCGCTCAGAAAGAAAAAAAACTCTTAAATATGTCGTTGCGGAAACTTAGATTCGCCATTTTCGGCAATATATACCAGGCCGACAGGTCAAATGGAATACAACATCTGCTGCATCTTCTCGAACAGAGGCGTGCAGAGGTAAGCATGGAGCGAGCATTCTTTGATTACCTCTCGAAGACACGTGGTGTGGCTCTCGATGGCGTGACTCCTTTCAATGAAGATGACTTCGAGGCGGATTTCGTTGTGTCCATGGGAGGCGACGGCACCTTGCTTCGCTCGGCATATTGTGTTGGCGACAGGTGTATACCGATAATCGGGGTGAACATGGGGCGGCTCGGATTCCTTGCCGGTGTCGGTGTCGACGATATCGAGGAAGTACTCGACAGTCTTTATTATGGGGAATATACCGTAGATTGCCTTGCCATGGTGCAGGTGGAGACGACTTTGGGCAATGGTGAGGATGTCAGCGACCGTGCCCTTAATGAAGTGGCAGTACTGAAACGCGACAATGCTTCGATGATAACAATACGCACGAGTATCAACGGCGAGTATATCGTTACGTATCATGCTGACGGACTTATCATCAGTACGCCGACAGGCTCCACAGCATACTCTCTCTCGAATGGCGGTCCGATTATGGTGCCGCATACCGGAGTGCTGTGTCTTACTCCAGTTGCGCCGCATAGTCTTACGGCAAGACCACTTGTCGTTCCCGATTCTGCTGTCATAACCCTTGAGGTAGAGAGTCGTACTCATAATTTCCTTGTGGCGGCAGACGGCAGGTCGTCGAAATACGACGAGAGTCAGATATTGACAATCAGTCGTTCGCCTTTCGATGCCCATATCGTAAAGCCTAAGAGCAAGACATATTTCTCTACACTCAGACAGAAGATGATGTGGGGTGCAGATACAAGGGTTGGCGGAAAGAATAACAGACAGTAATGAATATCAGAAATATCTTCAACATACCGGAAAGCAAATACTCTGCATCACAGATTGTCGGGTGGTTGTGGCGTGCCTGGCGCGGCAATAGGCGGCAGGCGGTAATCAATGCCGTGCTCGGGTTGCTGGATGTTGCCGTCAGTCTATCCTCAGTATGGGCGGTTAAGCATGCCATCGATGTGGCGTCTCATGTGGCTGAAGGTTCTATATATATGGCTGTAAGTCTGATGGCGCTGTTGATACTCTGTGGCTTTGCCATCAATATCGCTGCCGTGTGGGTAAGGAATATATTGGGGATAAAGGCGCAGAACCGTATGCAGCAGCGCATGCTCGACCGTATATTGCGTTCCGAGTGGCATGGAAAGGAAAAGCGGCATAGCGGTGATGTGCTCAACAGACTGGAATTTGATGTAAATAACGTGGTGAGTTTCCTTACGGAGACGATACCGAGCACACTCTCTGTCGTTGCTCTCTTTCTCGGTTCGTTCTGCTATCTCTTCTCTATGGACCCGGTGCTTGCCGCACTTATCGTGTTCATGTTGCCGTTGTTTATACTGACGAGCAAGGTATATGTAGGTCACATGAGGAAACTTTCCCGTATGGTGAGAAACAGCGACAGTAAGGTGCAGAGTGTCTTGCAGGAGACGATACAGCACCGCATGCTCATAAAGACTCTTGAAAAAGACCGTGCCATGGTGGACAGACTGGAGAACATGCAGAGTGAACTGAGGCATAATGTGGTCAGACGGACCAAGTTTTCCGTTGTTTCCAACCTTATCCTTAACTTCGGCTTTGCCCTTGGCTATCTCGTGGCTTTCCTTTGGAGTGCCTTGCGCATGTCTGCCGGAACATTAACGTTCGGCGGTATGACGGCATTCCTGCAGCTCGTGTCGAAGATACAGGGACCGGCACGGAACCTTACTAAGCTTGTGCCGGCTTTCGTATCGGTGTTTACGGCTGCCGAGAGGCTCATGGAACTGGAGGAGAACCCGCTTGAGGAACAGGGGGAATCTGTTTATATGGATAATGGCAGCGGTGGGGTCGGTATCAGACTGGATAATGTTTCTTATGCTTATGATGATGCCGACAAGAATGTTATAAACAATCTGTCGTTTGATTTCAAACCTCATACCTGCACTGCTATCCTCGGTGAGACGGGGGCTGGAAAGACTACTCTCGTTAGACTTGTCCTGGCTCTTATGTATCCCACGGCAGGTGGCGTATATATATATAATAATGTGGTAACTTACCGCATGTCGCCTCTCATGCGCTGCAATATCGTTTATGTGCCTCAGGGGAACACACTACTAAGCGGTACGATACGGGATAATCTCAGAATGGGACGTCTTGATGCAACGGATGATGAGATGTTTGATGCCTTGGATAAGGCATGTGCCGGATTTGTAAGGGAACTTCCTGACGGACTTGACACTAATTGTGCTGAGGCTGGAGGGGGACTCAGCGAAGGACAGGCACAGCGTATTGCCATTGCGAGGGCTTTGCTCCGCAAGGGTAGTGTGATGATTTTTGATGAGGCTACGAGTGCGCTTGATCCGGAAACAGAGAGAACATTGCTCGACAATCTGCTTCACGACCATTCGCATACTATAATCTTTATCACTCATCGCCCTGCCGTGGTGGATTATTGCGACCAGGTGTTGAGAATGTAGAGAATGTAGAGAATTAGGAATTAGGAAAGAGGAATTAGGAATTAGGAAAGAGGAATTAGAAATTAAAAATTAGAAGTTTTAGTTCTCCCATAACTCCCAGTTCTCCCATAACTCTCTAATTTATTAAAAAGGAAAAAACAATAAAAAAAAACAAAGCAATATGTATATCAAAAAAATCCTATTACCAATAATGATGCTGTTTGCCATGATGACAGGAGTCATGGCGCAGACTACAGACGAGAAGGGCAACGACCTTGACTCTCTGTATGCACAGAAACTTTTAAAACCAGGTACGGTGGCTCCAGACTTTATCCTGCCGATGCCAAATGGCGGTAAGTTGCAGTTGGCTGAGTATAAGGGAAAATATGTGCTGCTTGATTTCTGGGCATCATGGTGCCCGGACTGTCGCAAGGATATCCCTGCCGTTAAGTCTCTGTTCGAGAAGTATGGCGATAAGGTCGTGTTCATCGGTGTATCGTTTGATATAGACCGTGAGAGGTGGGCTAAGTGTGTAAAGGACAACGGCATGATATGGAAGCATGTCAGTGAGCTGAAGAAGATGCGTGATGCGCAGATAGCCAAGACATACGGAGTTCAGTGGATTCCGTCGATGACTCTCATTGGTCCTGATGGAAAAGTCGTGCTGTCAACCGTCATCGTTGAAAGAATGGAGAAAACACTGTCTGAGAGCGTGAAATGAGTAGTGTTGAGCGAGTAGTGTTGAGTATTGTCCTCCCATAACTCTCATATCTCCCAGTTCTCTCATATCTCCCATATCTCCCATAACTCCCAGTTTTCCCAAAACTAAAAAATTAAAGAAAAAATGCCAGAATCAAATTTTGTAGATTACGTAAAGATATATTGCCGCTCCGGAAAGGGCGGAAAGGGTTCAATGCACCTTCGTCATGTTAAGTATCAGCCGAATGGAGGTCCTGACGGCGGCGACGGCGGAAAGGGTGGAAGCATCATCCTTCGCGGAAACCACAACTACTGGACTTTGCTGCATCTTAAATATCAGCGCCATATCAAGGCGGAGCATGGTGGAAACGGCGGTCGCGACAAATGTCACGGTACCGACGGAAAGGACGTATATGTTGACGTGCCGTGTGGTACCGTCGTTTATGATGCCGAAACGGGAAAGTTTATCTGTGATGTGATGCACGACGGACAGGAGGTTGTTCTCCTGAAGGGAGGTCGCGGCGGACTTGGCAACTATCAGTTCCGCACTGCCACTAACCAGGCTCCGCGCTATGCACAGCCGGGTGAGCCGATGCAGGAGATGACGGTCATCATGGAGCTGAAACTCCTTGCCGATGTCGGTCTTGTAGGTTTCCCTAATGCCGGCAAGAGCACTCTGCTGTCCACCGTGTCGAGTGCGCGCCCTAAAATCGCCAATTACCCGTTTACCACCCTTGAGCCATCGCTCGGCATCGTGGAATACCACGACCGCAAGTCGTTTGTCATGGCAGACATCCCGGGAATCATAGAGGGAGCAAGCGAGGGAAAGGGACTCGGACTGCGTTTCCTTCGCCATATCGAGCGCAACTCCCTGTTGCTCTTCATGGTGCCGGGCGATACCGACGACATAAAGCGTGAGTATGAGATACTCCTTAAGGAGCTGACAAACTTCAATCCCGAGATGCTCGACAAGCATCGTGTGCTTGCCGTTACGAAATGCGACCTGCTCGACGACGAACTGATAGAGATGCTCAAGGAAACTCTGCCAGAAGATTTGCCAGTAGTGTTCATCTCTTCTGTTACGGGTCAGGGTATCAACGAACTGAAGGACGTGCTCTGGAAGGAACTCAACAGCGAGAGCAACAAGCTTACTGAGATTATGGCTGAGGATACGCTTGTTCATCGCGACAAAGACCTCAATACGCTGCCTGAGGAACTCCGCTCTGAGGGCGAGGACGAAATTGAGTTCGTTGACGATGATGACGTGGAGGATGTTGACGACCTCGACGATTTCGAATACGAGATGGAGGACGAGGACGAATGATCCAGCCACAGCTTTCTTATTACAATATCGCTCCCGATGTAACCGCCTTCAGCACTACCCGTCATGGCGGTTATAGCAAGGGTACTTTCGGGGAGTTTAATATCAACGCATATTGCGGCGACGAGGAAACGGCGATTGCCGAAAACAAAAAGGCCCTTGCTGCCGAACTCGATATCAAGCCGCAGCATATCATTATGCCCCACCAGACTCACGGTATTGAAACCCGTCAGGTGGCGGCAGACTTCCTCTCTCTGCCGGGAAATGTGCAGAATATGATACTTGAGGGCGTGGATGCCGTGATGACAAACGTAAGGAACGTATGCATCGGGGTATCAACAGCCGACTGCATCCCTGTTCTTCTTTACGACCCGGAACACACTGCTGTTTGTGCCGTCCATGCCGGTTGGCGTGGCACGGTGGCACGCATCGTTCTGAAAGCCGTTACCGACATGCGGCTTGCTTACGGTTCCCGTCCGTCAGCTCTAAAAACCGTCATTGGTCCGGGCATATCGCTCGACGCTTTCGAGGTTGGCGAAGAGGTATATGAAGAATTTGCCAATGCAAACTTCAATATGGATTCCATAGCCCGGCAGATGAAGGTGGCAGGAACCGATTTCGAATTCAAGTGGCACATCGACTTGAAGGAATGTAACCGTCAGCAGCTTCTGCAATCTGGCGTAAAGGTGGAGAATATACAAGTCAGCGATGTCTGCACCTTCAACAGTTCGGCAGATTTCTTCTCTGCAAGAAAGCTCGGCACCGCATCCGGCAGAATATACAATGGGATAATGATTGTATAAGACAAAGTATTACAATAAGTAACTAATCAGAATTAATTTAATACAAACGACAATAGAGACAATAGAAGACAATGTTGTCTATTGTTGTCTCTATTGTCGTTTATATATTTCATTTGATTTCTAAATTTATTTTTGAACATTTACTTAGCGATGTCTCGTTAATTAATATGAGAAATGTGCAGAATTGCCATTTTTCCATATGAGAAATGTGTAATTTTGCCGAAAATGGCATTAATACGTAAGGAGCGTCAAACTTTTATCTAAAATGAGGGTGCCATAGAGTGGCTTTGTTTAGCTGGATTGATTTATCGTGTTTCAGCGACAGAAACTCCCCGCCTTCCATTGCCTGCTTATAAAGAAGAGTAACAGTTTCAAACTCTATCTGAATGATGTCGGATTGTTGGGGCGCAAGTTTGACTTGGATTCAAGCACGGTATTGTATGGAGATAATCTTTTTACCGAGTTTAAGGGCGTAATGGCTGAAATTTATGTCTTGCAGTCATTAGTCCGCCAGTATGGTAACCAACATTATTATTGGACATCTGGAAATACTGCGGAAGTGGAATTTATCTTACAGGATAGGGGAACGGTTATCCCGATAGAAGTGAAGGCAGACAAAAATGTAACGGCAAAGAGTTTAGCATATTACAAGCAGTATGCCCCTCGTTTATCCGTCCGCCTTTCTACGCTCAATATGCGAAAAGACGATGACTTGCTCAACCTTCCGCTGTATCTCGTGGATAAGTTGAAGTCGTTCATAGAAAGTCTTTTGTAAAATGAGATGACTCAGGCATAAGATTTACGAGGCTTTCGGATTCTGAGAAACTAATAGGAACATTTTAAATAGCCTATGCTGTTATAAATCTTATCGTTTTTTATTAAAAGTGCAAAAAAAAATAACTATTTGTTTGTAAATATGATTCTTTATTGTATATTTGCAGCAATAAATCTTTAAAACAAAATATTATGGTACAAGAATTAGAAAAATTAAAATTGGGAAATCCATAGATGACGATTTGATGGACATGATTGTTGGTGGTACAAGTAATGTTTTTTGAAGGGACTGAAAAGGAATTGTGTTGTGTCTACAAAAATGATGAGGGAAAATTTATAAATTGGTTGATGGGCAACTATTATAAAAAATCAAGACAACATTAAAAATATTCAGAATTATGCGCATACGTTATCCTTTCTTCCTTATCCTCTTGTTTATTTCATGTATTAATTTGTTTGCACAGAAAAAGTGTGTAATTCATGGTCATGTGTATGATTCCGAAGGCAAACCGATACCTAATGTAGCTGTCTTAGTAAAACTTGACAGGGTTATTGGAGCTGCAACAAACAATGACGGTTATTATCAATTCTCTTTTTTTTCACTTGACAGTGTAAATGTTTCTTACTCGAACGCATCTTTTGAGCCTCAAGTGTTAAGGTTTGCTCCACAAGATACCATAACCGCAGATGTAGTATTGTCTGATAAAACAAATTCTCTTGCCGAAGTTGTTGTCAAGGGTGAAGTTGTCAGGGTCTCAGACAATTCCATTGTATATTTGCCCACGCAGCAGCAAAAGAACAGTTCCAATTCTGGCATTTCCTTACTGTATAATATAATGTTGCCGGAACTGAATGTGAATCCTTTTACAAATTCTGTCAGTTCTACTGACGGAAGCAGTCTTTCCATGTATATTGATGGAAGAAAATCAAATATTGGTGAGGTTAAAAGCCTTCGGCCTAAAGATATTATTAGAGTAGAAGTTTACGATGGCAATATGGAAAAATTTCCCAACGAACAGAAGGTCGTAAATTTCATTCTTCGTCATTATGATTATGGAGGCTATGTAGACGTCAGAACCGACAATCGTTTCTTTTATAATACCCACGACCAGTCTGTCCAACTGAGCCTTGACTCGAAAAAATGGAATTATACCATTATGGGGGAAATAGCAAACAACAGAGACAACGGTATAAAATCTAATGGTGTGGAGCATCTGCTGATAGACAAGCCGATAGAGAGAAAAACAAACATCACTGGCGGAAAAAGTGGCGGCGACAGCTATTCAGGAGTGTTCAAAACGTTGTACAAGAGCCAAAATACTATGTTTTACGCTCAAATGGGTATGAAATATTCAAAGGACTTTTCAAAGGAGAGTTCAGAAATAGTCTATATGGCAGATGGACTTTATGATAGTCGTGCTTTGCAAAACTTACATACTAAGGATATTTCGCCGACGCTGAATATGTTTTTAAGGAAGGATATAAATAAAAATCATTCAATTGAGGCGAAACTGACATGTTCATATTTGAACAGGACGTATGACAGGGCATATGAGGAGAATGATTTTAATTTATGTAACGACATAAGGGAGCATGCATATAAGTTTGACGGTAATCTTAAGTGGAATTACAGAATAAACAGGAACAACAGTTTTAGCGTATTCCTTTGGGATGTATACAGTCGTAACAAAAACTATTATTATAGTAATAGAGAAAATGACCAGCAACTTGTGTCAAATGATTTTTTGCTTTATCCAACTTATACATACATTCAAAACGGAAAATTCTATTTGAGTTGTCAGGCTGGATTTGATGTGTGCCACAATGAAATAAACAAATACCGGTATTCGAAAGTTTATCCTCGTCCGGCATTGACGGTGAATTATTATATTTCCAAGACGAATAGCCTTTTCATGGATGTAAGGATGGGCTCCACAATACCAATGCTTTCGAGAATGAATTCTGCGGAACAGCAAATAAACACCCTTCAGGTGGTGCGTGGAAATCCGTATTTGCAGTCGATGAAGATTCTTGACGGACTTTTGTCGTATAATATCCATACAGGCAACTTCCGTATGTCTGCGTTCTTTTCGTATAATGCCCTTTATGACTTGTCGAAAAATAACTATGTGACGGATGCAGGAAAGCTTGTACAGACATATATTTCCGACGGTAACTTCAATGATTGCAAGTTTGGTGTCAACTCAGTTGTCAGTTGCCTTGGAAGGAATTTCCAAATTAGATGCAGTCTTGCATACCAAAAACAGAGTGTGACAGGGAAAGACAAAGACCATGTAGATAATTTTATATACAACCTCAATGTCTTGTATCATTTAAAGAACATTGCATTTTCGGCATACTATAATTCAAAATCTAAAATGTTGTCAAGTACACCTATGATTATGGAGAGACTATGGACTATTGGCAACTTGGGGCTATAAAGGATTGTTCTTGGAAATTGGAGCAAAAAGGATTTTCGAGAAGAATTCTGGAATATGCCGTTATTATAGCTATGACAGATACAATACTTTTACTCGCAGCTATTCAGATGCACAGGATAGACAGGTTTACGTAAAGCTGAGTTATAGTTTTGATTTTGGCAGGAAGATTAGTCATAAGAAAATAGAGAGCAACAATTCGGTGAATTCTTCTATAATATTGTAAAGATGACAAGACTTTTCAAAAGATTCCCTTTCGTCATGCAGCGTGACTCGGCACATTGTGGAGTTGCATGTGTGGAAATGCTGTGCAAATATTTTGGAAATGATGTTTCTTACGATATAATACTTGATTTTTGCAGAGCAAATGTCAATGGCATGTCATTTAAGCAGATAAGAAGTACTGTTGAGCATTTCGGTTTTCTTACGAAAAGTGTTAGGATTCCTTTGAATGAGCTAAGAAAAGTAAATAGTATATGTATATTGCATTGGAATAAAAATCATTATGTTGTTCTCTATAAAGTGAAAGGAAATTCATTTTATATTGCAGATCCGGCAAAAGGAAGGATTAAGTATGAATATGATGATTTTGTAAAATATTGGAGTATTGATTCCAAAAGTGATTCTGAAGGATATGCCATGTTTGTGGAGCCGACAGATAAATTTTATAATTATACTAAATATGACAACAAAAGTAATTCTTTCAGAATATCAATTTATCTGAAACAGTATGCCAAGTCTATATCTCTAATATTTTTTACGTTGCTTATTACGGGTATATTCCTTTCTTTACTTCCGTTTCTTACGCAAAAAATTGTTGATATTGGTATAAAGGACAAAAATATGTTCTTTATTATGCTGGTTCTGTTAGGGCAACTTGCTTTAACATTAGGAAAGATTACTTTTGATTTTGTCAGAAAATGGATACTGGTAAAGATTTCCATGAGTATAAATATTTCTATGGTCAGTGAATTTTTGATAAAGTTGGTAAGGTTGCCGATGTGGTATATAGAATCAAAACATATTGGTGATTTGCAACAACGCCTATATGACCATTCTCGAATAAATTCATTTTTGACAACACAAATTCCCAATATCATTTATTCTTCAATTTTGTTTCTCATTTTTTCAAATGTATTGTTGTTGTATAATTCCATCGTATATTTCGTATTTGCTGTATTCAGTATTTTATATGTTTTATGGACAATTGTATTTCTTAAAAAGAGGAAGGTTATTGATTATGAATATTTTGACAAACAGTCAGAAAATAATATTAAGATTTACCAATATATCAATAACTTACAGGAAATTAAATTGCAAAATTGTGAAGCAAGACGTTGTGCTGAATGGAAAGAAACCCAAAGGCAGATGTTTTCAGTTCAAACAAAAAATCTGAAATTACAGCAGACGCAAGAAATAGGTAGTATACTCCTTAACGAGACGAAAAACATTGTTATGACAGCATTTACTGCTTATGCGGTAATACTTGGAAATGTTTCATTGGGGGGAATGTTGGCTATACAATATATAATAGGTCAGCTAAACGGACCGGTAGAACAGCTTATGGGGTTTATATATTCCTCTCAGGACGTTAGAATAAGTATGGAAAGAATAAACGAAGTCCGTAATTTGCCGAGCGAAGAGAATATTTATGGAAATATAGAATCTGTGAATCCTTCATTCGCAACGGCTATAACAGTTTCTCATCTAAACTTCTCTTATGATAAATTTTCTGACAGGTATATTCTGCAAGATATCAACTTGGATATAAAACGAGGAAAGGTTACAGCTATAGTAGGAGCCTCAGGAAGTGGAAAGACAACGTTACTGAAAATTCTGCTTGGGTATTATATGCCGACAGAAGGAACTGTGCGTCTTGGGTCAGATGAACTGAAAGCATATAACATTCAATGGTGGCGTCGTCAGTGTGGTGCCGTTATGCAAGATGGTGTTATCTTTTCTGATACTATAGCCCGAAACATATCTATAGAAGATGACAATATTGACTATTCCCGTTTGAATATGGCAATAAGAATGTCTAATTCTTCAGAATTTATAGACAACATGCCTTTAGGCTATAATACGGTAGTTGGACAGGAGGGAATAAAATTGAGCAAGGGTCAAGCTCAGCGTATTCTGATAGCAAGGGCTATTTACAAGAATCCAGACTATTTGTTCTTTGATGAGGCAACCAACTCATTGGATGCAAAAAGCGAAAACGCCATAGTTTCAAGTCTAAGCGATTTTTTTAAGGATAAAACAGTTGTAGTAATTGCCCATAGGTTGAGCACAATAATAAATGCTGATCAAATAGCTGTTTTGAATGACGGACGAATCGTTGAAAGTGGCAGACATGAGCAACTTTTAAAACTGAAAGGTTATTACTATGATTTAGTGAAAAAACAATTGGATGTATAGTTTCTCCAATTCTTTTTTTGCATTATAATTAACACATTCTTCGCAATATTTTTCGAGCTGTACGGTTGAAA
>DCBP01000012.1:25974-45710 GCA_002314055.1 Prevotella sp. UBA1104 | reverse complement strand
TTTACCCTCACACCCCTCACCACACCCCTCACCACCTGAAACATCGATATACAGGGGGATTGGGGGTAATTGGTGAGGGGTGTGAGGGTAAATTCACTGAAAAAAAGTTTTTTTATTGTTTAAAGAATTTCATTGTTCCTTTTTCCGTCTTAACTACATAAATTCCGGCTGGAATGCCAGAGAGAGAGAGTTCGCATCCCTCACCTGTAGCAATCACGCTACCAACAACAGAGCCTGAGACATTATATACAATGACTTTTTCGCCGGCTTTAGTACCGCTGACCTGAAGGACATCTCCAGAAAGACGTACTGCGGATACCACAGAGCCATCATTGGCAATGGCGATTGAAGAGGTTCCGGAATCGTTCTTCACGTTACACCATGTTGTAAGATACAGTCCATAACCTTTATACTGACTGTCAACCTTTTCTACAGGGCAGTAGTTACCATCGACTACATAATCAGAAGTTTCCGGTACTTTAAACGGCTGCACGTAAAGTGTAGAGACCTTTGAGCGATGCTTGATGCCGCAGAATCCGACGCAAGTGCGCGTTGCTCCGCTGACAGTTTCGTCGAGCCATAAATTCTCCGGGAATTCGAAAGCCACATAAAACGGTCCGTCGGCAACAATCGGCTTGTCTTTGAACTCAAAGCCGCGCTGCTCCCATGTACCGAGGTTTAGAGTACCCCAAGCCTCCTGCATGGTTTTGTCTATCCTGCCATAAACCTTGTTGAGATCAGGTCTGCCGTCTTTTTCGCCGTAGAAGACAATGCTAAACGGTTTGTTACATTCTTCCTTGAAGTAACGGATACCGAGATTATAATAATATAGATAGAAGCTGAGGGAGTAAATCTCGTATTCACGTCCTTCAGGAACATCGAATCGTTCAGCAAAATGCGAGTAGTAATGGTTTACTCCAGCCACGAAATCGGCATAAGGGTTAGTATCGTAGGCATCGAGATTATCCCTTGTCGTCATTGTATCGCCATTAGGGTCCATTGTCATAATAGGAAGATCAGGCGTGTTTCCGTATACGGATACGAGCGAAGTGAAGGTATTGGAATTCGACCCACGTTGATTTTTTGCTGTCAGTTTAATTTTATAAGAGCCGCTCTTGGGGAATGAGAATTCCGGCTCCTTTTCGGTAGACGAAGACGGAATGGCGCCCTCAGCCTCCCACAGATAAGAAGTGGCATCGGTTGAGAGGTTAGACATTTTTATCTTGGAGTTGCTGAAGCAAATCAATTTACTGTCCATAAGGCTATAACAGCCAACGGGAACGAATGCAGCCTTAGGCATCGGCACGGCTTCAGGATAAGTGATGTTAAACAAATCTATGCCGAACCAACCTGCGTAGGCAGCCTTCGAAGTAACGTGGAAGGAGAAGCAGTAGTCGTTGTCCTCATCAGGAGTATAATCCACGGCAACTTTCTGCCAGCGAGAGAATTCGCATTCCGTCAGCTTCGTCAGGATTCGCGAATGGAATTCCGCATCCTGCTCCGTACCGACAGTAAGTTCGAAGTCAGTTTTATTATTCGTTTGTGCGTTTCCAGGAGCATAGACATAAAAAGAAATAGAGTATTTAGTGCCCTTCTTCAGTTTGAAAAATGGCGTGTAGCAACGGTCATTTCTTGCCGCGCTGCTCTCAAGAGCCATGAGATAATAAGTTCCGTCTTTAGCCGGAACATTGTCAAAGCTATTAGTTACAAAGGGCATGTCGCCTACCGACAACCACCCCGTAGGAACATACGTGTCGCCGGGATAGTCGTTGTTCTCATTATCAAACGACTGCGAGTAAGGTAAGTCGCAGAACACCTTGTCGTCGTCAGCATCCGAAGAAGCGAGCACAGGACTTTCGACATTCACCGTCGAGGCATAAGCGTTTGTCCACAAAGCCAATACGGCAGAAGCCAGGAACAAACTTCTAAGATAAGTAAAGATTTTCATTTATATAAATATTTATTTAAGTTTTCCTCTTTTAGCCTCGCTGTATGGCGCAGCATTTTAAACAAATGTAAGATTAACAATTATAGCAAGAGTGAATATACGCTCCTATCATAATTCAATAAAAGATACACTTTTCAAAGCAGCAAGCTACATATAAGGCTTTAATGATGACAAAGGTAATCCTTTTACACGGAATGCAAGAATGGCGTATGTTAAAATTACGTAAATAGAGACAGAATAAGAGCCTCAACACATTTAACTCAAATTAATTATCCAATATCAGGAATATTATTAACTTTGCATTCTCAACAAGAAAAGGAGACATTATCAAGAAACGGAGGGACAAGACACAAATGGAAATACAGACAAAATCAAAGAGGAAAAAGATAATAATATGGTCGCTACCGGTAATATTGCTGGCGGCGATTGCTTTTATACTGTTGCCATCGCTGCTGCCAGCCAACTACGACAGGATGAAGCGCAGCGTTACGCTGATAGAATGTAGGGAATACTACGAGATTACGCAAGGCAACAAGGTGATAGCCGTTTGCAACGACATTGAGAACGACACAACGCTAAATATAGTAAAAGAGGAAGTCGACAGCGACACGGAGCGCAAAGCAATGGTCTGCGGATGCTGGATAAACAAATGGGCTTTCATCCCGTCGTGTGGCGGACGCATATTTACCGTAGACCCATTCTACGGCGAAAGAGACATACTCGCTGCCGCAAACGCCAATATCGGCGAAACAATAGAAAAGACACTGCAGAAAGCAAAAAGAACGGCAGAGAAAGAGAAGAAGAGACAGGACGAGCTTGACTATTACCTCAACACCCACAGCGTGAAGGACGAAGGATACAACACAATGGCAGACTATGCCGAAAATAACAAAAAAGACCGGAACAGACTGGAGAAGGGAATAGAAATCCTGGAGAAGATAAAAGATATAAAAGGTATCAGGATAAGGAAAAACAGATACTATACCCTACTCTACCCTACGGCAAAAGGCAAAGCAGGCAAGATAAGCTGCAAGAGACTTGCCGACGAGACCAAGAAGATGCCACGAGGAACGATGATGCTGATGACAGAAGACGGATTCATATCGGATGACGCCTACTGCATATACCCGATAAAACGAATATTCGTTCTTATACCCGAAAAAGGAGACAGCATAACAGTTGCCGGCATCTTCGGACTGAACAACGGATGCTCGGAGAAAGCTGCTGCACAAGAACCAAACGTGTTTAAAGGTAGGACAACATCCTTAGAAACCCACGACATTCCGGAACTGCTTGCGCCAGAAGGTGCTCCGCTATTCAACCGCAACGGCTTCTTCATCGGAATAAACCACGAAGGAGGAATAATGAGATGAAAAGGATACACATACTTATATATATAATATGTCTCTTCACACTTGCCGGATGCAACAGCGGAGAGACTAACACCACAACGATATACAACGGAAAATACTGCTACCGCGGCGAAACGCTCAACGGGAAACGAAACGGATACGGAGTACTGAGCATCGGCGACAGTATAGTATATAGCGGAGTTTGGAAAAACGGAAAGCGCGACGGATACGGAACGATAACCGATTCGCTCGGCAGAAAGATTACGGCTCTATGGCATGCCGACACTATAGTTACAGGAACGCGGCGCGACACACTCGGCACATACCACGGCGAATTCAACAAACAACTTTTAGCCGAAGGACACGGAACATTCGTGGCTGAAGACGGGGCTTTCTATACCGGGCAATGGAAAAACGAAAAAAGAAACGGCTTCGGATGTGGAGTGACGGTAAACGGGAAAGTGAAAGCCGGCGACTGGAGTTCCGACCGCTATCGCGGAGAGCGCATGATGCATGCCTCCGACCGCATCTATGGCATCGACCTCTCTAAATATCAGCATGAGATTGGAAGGAAGAAATATGGCATCGACTGGTCAAGACTGCGCATAGCATACCTCGGTGCCGGCAATGGCGGCAGCGTGGACTACCGTATTTCCTTTATATATATAAAATCTACCGAAGGAACAACGGTGAGGAACAAATACTTCAACGCCGACTACCGCCAGTCGAGAGCACACGGATTCAAGACCGGAGCCTACCATTTCTTCTCGGCAAGGAGCAGCGCCGCACAACAGGCATACTTCTTTTTGAAGAACTCTCACTTCAACAGCGGCGATTTACCACCGGTGCTCGACCTTGAGCCAGACAAGAAGCAAGTGGCTCAGATGGGCGGCGTAGGCGGAATGTTCAGCAAAGTAAGAACATGGCTCCGCATCGTGCATCGCGCCACGGGGATGAAGCCTGTACTCTATGTAGGTCAGGGCTTCGTGAACAAATATCTGCCGCAGGCTCCCGACATAAAGGAGAATTATCCTATATGGATTGCCCGCTACGGACAGTATCGCCCCGACATTCGCCTTGCCTTCTGGCAGCTGACACCATACGGACGGGTTCGCGGCATACACGGCGAGGTGGACATCAACGTGTTCAACGGATATAAGGAGCAATTCGAGGAATTCATGGAGAGGACGAGATAATAAACACACTGACTAACACCCACCCTAACACCCACCCTAACCCTCCCGAAGGGAGGGAATGAAGCCCACCAACCTAACACCCACCCTAACCCTCCCAAAGGGAGGGAATGAAGTTACTCTTTTTATATATGGGGGTGATTAAGGAGTAATAATGGAAAGATAATGAGAATATAACGAAAATGACTTTGAATGTATAAAAAAGGTTTGTATATTTGCAGCCCGTTTCCTGATTTATATAAGATATAAAAGAATCATGGGGACGGGCTGAAAACGTAATTATATAATAATACATACAAGAACATACAATTATGGAGAAAAACTTACTTTGCAGAATTATTGTCTTTCTACTTTTGACCTGCAGTAGCGGAAACCTTCTGGCACAAATCCCCGAAGGCTACTACGATTCGCTGAAAGGCAAAAATGGAGCGGCACTGAAAGATGCCGTCTATGAGATTATCAAGGATGCCGATGTGCTGACATACGGCTCCGGCAACGGACATACTTGGTGGGGATTCTGGATTACCGACCGCACCAGCGACGGACGGTTTATCGACCGCTATTCGGCTGAGAGCGAATGGCCGATGAGCACCAGTCAGGGAGCTGTCGGCTCGGGAATGAACATCGAGCACTCGTTCCCAAAGAGTTGGTGGGGAGGAAGCAAGAACCAGGCTTACCAGGATTTGTATAACCTGATGCCATGTGCTTCGAAAATAAACAGTACAAAGAGTAACTATCCGATGGGTAAGGTTGTGAGTGGCGACAAAGGCAACGGATGGACGAAAGTGGGCGACGGCAGCGACGGACAGAAATACTGGGAGCCGGCTGACGAATGGAAGGGCGACTTCGCCCGCGGATACATGTATATGGCTACATGCTACAAGAACCTTACATGGCAAGGCAACGGACTGAACATTCTTGAACAGGACGACTACCCTACCCTAAAGCAATGGGCATACGAACTGTATATCCAATGGGCAAAGGCTGACAAGCCTACTCAGCTCGAGATTACTCGCAACAATGCCGTGAGCAAGATACAAGGCAACCGCAACCCGTTTGTGGATTTCCCTAACCTCATGGACTATATCTGGGGCGACAGCATAAACAAGCCATTCGACCCGGCAACAACGGAGTGTTCAGCCAACTACACCGGCGGAGGCGACAATCCTGGAGGCGGCGACACACCGACCGACCCGACTGAAGAGTCGATACAGGAATACGTGTTCACCAGCGGCGATTGTGGATTCACGACCGAAACAACAACCTGTCCGGAGGGGAAAACGATATGGAAGGTTAAAGAACAATACGGTTGGACCGGTTCAAGCTACTTCGGCAGCATGCAGGAAGGCGACGCACGCATCGTTTCGCCGGAAATAGACCTCACGGGATATTCAAAGGCATCAATGAGCTTTGAGCATGCGGCAAACAAGATGAACAATGCTAAGCCAGGAGACTACTTCTCGGTTGAAATACGCCACGACGGCAATACCGACGTTATCGGCAGCGAACTCATCAAATGGCCTAAAGGAACAGTATGGACATTCAATAACTCCGGCGACATCTCGCTAAACGAGTATGCCGGAAAGAAAATACAGATTGTTTTCCACTATACCGGCAACACTGAGTCGGCAGGAACATGGGAGATAAAGAACCTGTATGTCAAGGGAACAAAAAATGCCACTTCCATCAAAACCAGTATGAATGACAACTCTCTTGGCTTCGAGCTATACACCATCGACGGTCGTCGACTCGACAATATAGCAGGATACAGGGGAATTGTTGTTGTGAAACAGGGCGACAGGACTTGGAAGATAGCTAAATAAAAGCGTTACACACTAATATACATTCAAGCGGAAAGACTATGAAAAGGCAAAAGATTTGCCGTCATAGCCTTTCCGCTTGCTTTTTATCATTATTATAATTACCTTTGCACCTTGGCAAACTAATATAAACCTATGACGATATTCAAGAACATCAGTATAACAATCACCCTGCTTCTCTCTGTCATTATGCAGATGACTGCCGCAACAAGTATACAACACTTTACGGAAAGCGACGGACTGCCGCAAAGTACCATAACATGCGTGACACAGGACAAGAAAGGATATATATGGATAAGCTCATGGAACGGACTGAGCCGATACGACGGATACAAGTTTCAGAATTTCAAGGCAAGACAGGGCGACAACTGTCCGCTACTGACTAACCGCATCCTCTTTATCCGCGAGACGAAAGACGGGAATATCCTGTGTAAATGCCCCGACGGCTTCTATATGTTTAATGTCAGGGAAAAGAAATTTGCTGCCGTCAAAGGGAAGAAGAAAGACCAAGGCGACCGTTTCCGCCCCTCTCCACAACAAAAGCGAAGCATAGAGTCATTGCCGGAATATCAAGGAGTGGAAATGCGAATTCTGTTTAAGGACAGACAGAACGGCTTCTGGATATACACCCACCGCGGACTCGACAGACTGACTTTTACAAGAAATAAAATCAACCCGCAGAAATTCGGCAACAACGGCGAGGAATTCATACGAACAATATTCCGCAACAAGGAAGGAACTCTCTTCGTCGCCGACAAAAACGGATACGTAAGGCTTTTCTCCCCGAAAAGCAATGCCGCAAGATATCTCGACGGAAACGGAAATGTAGTAAAAGAACCGGTAAGGTTCGGTGCCAACGTCTACTCCATCTTCCAGGACTCACGCGGAATACTATGGCTCGGCACAAAGCCCGGCGGACTCTTCCGACTGACAAAGACAAAAGACGGAGGATTTAAAGTAAAATCCTTCATCAAAGGCGCCGGATCACACAGCATCAACTGCAACAGTATATACACCATAGGCGAAGACCACTACGGCAGAATTCTCGTTGGAACATACGGCGGAGGACTGAATATCATAAATAACCCCGCAGGCGACAATCCCGCCTTTGCCAACTGCGGGAACCTTATGCACAAATATCCCGCCTGCGGCAGATTTATCCACGACATGATTATCTGCAAAGACGGAACATTACTGCTCGGAACAAATGACGGACTGCTCGTTTCATCTATAAAGAAACAGCCGCAGCAAATGATTTTCAGACAGAACAAACGTATTCCCGACAATGCCTCGACAATAAGCAACAACCAGGTGATGGCACTGCTACAGGCTAAAGACGGAACAATATATGTGGGGACATACGGCGGCGGACTGAACATCGTGAGAAACAATGCTGCAACGGCAGAGAATATAAAATTCACCGCCATGACTACCGAAGACGGTATGGCTTCAGACATAGTCCTAAACATGTGTGAGGACAAGAGCGGCATGATATGGCTCGTGTCGGAACACTGCATGATGAAATACAACCCAAAGGACAAATCCTTTACAAACTATTCCGAAACATTCTTCTCCGACGGTTTCTCTTTCTCTGAGGTTAGACCGCTATACGACGAGACAACAGGAACGACACTCTTCGGCACGACACAGGGACTGCTTACCGTCAGCGACAAGGCAATAATGAAAAGCTCGTTCACACCGAAGATATTCTTCGACACACCATCAACAATCAACCTTTCTCCCGAGGAGAAGAACCTGAGCATATCGTTTGCCGCCCTCGACTACAACAAGAATGAGCCAATACAATATGCCTATATGCTGGAGGGAGTGGACAACCGATGGATGTATACTACAGAAAACCATATCAACCTGACGAACATTCCGGCAGGAACCTTCCGCCTCATCGTGAAATCAACAAACGGCGACGGTATATGGAGAGGCAATGCCGCATCCGTAACGATACACCGCACGCCATACTTCAACGAGCGACCGGTGGCATGGATGATTTACGGCGGACTCGTTCTGATTATCATCTTCATAACATTCAAAATATACAGATACACCCGACGGCTGGAGAATGAGATAAAGGAACTGAAACTCTCGAAAGACGAGAAAATAGAATACATCAAGGTAAGGCTCGGAGATATTATCACCAGCAACAATAATGAGGAACCGGCAAAAGGCGAGAAAGAGAGTTCTGCTTTTAAAGCTAAGGTAGAAGAAATTGTAAATGAACATCTGTCTGATGCCGACTTGAACGTTGATGCGATAGCAAAAGAGATGTGTATGAGCCGCTCTGCACTTTATGTAATGATGAAGAAGGAATTTGACTGCACGCCAAACAACTTTATTCTTGACCGCAGACTAAAGGCTGCACAAAAGATGCTCGTAAACGATGAGAGCAAGAATGTTTCGGAGATAGCATACAGCTGCGGATTCTCCGACCCTAAGTATTTCAGCCGCTGTTTCAAGAAAGCCACAGGCATGACGCCTACGGAGATGAGAAACGGAGTTGATGAATGACAATAAAAACAGAGGATGCTTCAAAGCCTTGCAGCTTAGAAACATCCTCTTTCTGTTAAACTAAATTTGTCTTCTTACCTAATATATTACTTCACATACTTCCGTCCCTTTTCCACAACGATACCATGATAGCTGTCGTCAACACGCTGACCATTGAGGTTGTAGACGAATTTATCTCCCGGTATGTTATGAACAGCGTTTGGCACCACTACAATACCCGTTGTTCCGCCCACGAGCGTTATCTCGTCACCAGCCTTGGTAGGAATATCATAGAGATATGTGTCGGCAAGTTTGGTAGCAGGAATCTTGCTCTGATCCTTAACGATAGGCTCCGGTGTGCCGTAAGGCTGCATCAATGGATTGCTGTTGTTGCCATCGGCAATAGTAAGTGTCGAACCATTGGCATTTTTCAGCGGAGTTGCCGTGCGCAGACGAAGGTTGCCGCCAACGGTAGACTTTATGGTGAGTTTCACGATGTTGCCGTCAACCCATTTCATATCCGTAACGACGAAGCCTCCGCGAGAGCGCAGTCCTTTCACCTCGCCACCAGCCTTCCATTCTGTAGGCAGAGCCGGGAGAACATGCAGGAATCCGGCATGCGACTGCACGAGCATCTCGGCGATGGCAGCAGTAGCGCCGAAGTTTCCGTCGATCTGGAATGGCGGGTGAGCATCGAACATGTTGGCGTATGAACCGCCGTCGGAAGAGGCGATAGTTACGTTAGGGTCGAGCAATACAAGCTGGTTCTTCAGAATCTTCATGGCATGGTCGCCGTCGAGCATACGGGCCCACATTGCCTCTTTCCATCCCATTGACCATCCGCGGGCTGCATCGCCACGACCAATCAGGCTCTTCAAAACGCCCTGATAGAGGGTAGGATTCTCATAAGGCGAAACTTGGTTGCCAGGATATGCGCCCCATAGATGTGACAGGTGGCGGTGAGAAGAAGTTTCCTTGTCCCAGTCTTCCTGCCACTCCTGCACCTGACCGTATTTTCCTATTCTCCATGGAGTAATCTGAGCCTTCAGATTGTCGAGAGCATCGGCAAAGTCTGCATCTTTGTCGAGGGCGCGGGCTGCAAGAGCCGTATTCTTCAGGAGGTCGTAAACCATCTCGTTGTCCATTGCCACGCCACCAAAGAGGGCGATATTAGCCGTCTTCCCGTCGCTGCTCTTTGTATAAGTACCTATTCCCGGATGATTCTCAGGCGAATTGCTCGGGCAGACAACCATGTAACCTGTATTCGGGTCCTTCACGAGGAAGTCCTGGAAGAACTCGGCTGCTCCCTTCATTACAGGGTAAACCTCGGCAAGATACTGCTTGTCGCCAGAGAATAGATAGCGTTCCCAAAGGTGAGAACAGAACCAGGCATTGCATGTAGGCCATACACCCACGGTACCGTTGTCTACAGCTCCCGTGGTGCGCCAGATGTCGGTGTTGTGATGAAGAGCCCATCCGCGGGCGCCATACATTTTCTCGGCAGTCTCGGCACCAGTCACGCTGACATCCTTTACCATTTCAACAAACGGCTCATGACACTCAGCAAGGTTTGTAACCTCTGCCGGCCAGTAGTTCATCTCCACATTGATGTTTGATGTATACTTAGAATCCCAAGCCGGATACTGGCGAGCATCTGGATTCCAAATGCCCTGAAGGTTTGCAGGCTGTGTGCCAGGCTGCGAAGAAGAGATGAGCAGGTAGCGACCGAACTGGAAGTAGTTGGCAGCGAGCTGAGGGTCGGATGTCTTGTGGAACTCCTTTATGCGCTGTTCCGTATCCTTTGCCTCCTGTGTGGCGTTACCTTCGAGAGTGAGGTCAACGCGGTCGAACTGCTCCTTGTAAACAGACTCATGGTCGGCAAGTGTCGTAGCATAATTCTTTTGGCTATTCTCATAGCTTTGCAGATATGAGAGAGCCGTTGCACTTGCGTCACCGCTAACGTCGTTGTATTTTTTGAAGTTTGTTGCCTGAGAGATAACGATAGTTGCATGTGTTGCCCCACTGATGTTAAGGCGCGGAGCTTCAGTAGCTGCTCCTGCTGTGCCCTGAGCATATATAGTGGTCTTGTCGCTGGTAATTGTTCCGTCGCAATCGAGCACACGGATGTAAGAGCAGAGATTCAGCTTGTTGTCTACATTCTCACACTGGGCACGTGCCGGACCCATAGTTGCCTTTATAGTATGGTCGTCGAAAAGCTCATTAGAGGTAAGCTTCTCGATATTCGACTTGTTGCAACCTGTATATGCAACGTTGAAGTCGAGTTTTCCCTGCTGGTCTGCCTCAAGGCGAACCACGGTAACATTGTCTTTGAACGATGTGAACACCGTGCGCTTGTAACCCACGTTTTTCACGTGATATTCCACATTGCTCGTAGCCGTATTCATGTCGAGATAGCGCACGTAGCCCTGTGCATCAATGGCATCCTTGGTCTGTCCGCTCTCCTCATCGTTGAAACGCTGACCAGGGAAACCGAGCAGCACCACTCCGGCAGCACGATAGCTTGCGCCGTGAGAGCCTTGCGACATCCAGTTTTTCACGGCAAGGTCCTGTACCGAAGCATAATCCTTGTTGAAGATACCCTGCTGCACTTGTTTCAACACACCTTTTGCGTTTGCGTTATAGTTGGTGTTCGGCCCTTGATCCCAGAAAGTGTCTTCGTTGAGCTGCAAGGTGTCGCATGCCACGCTTCCTGAGTGCATCACTCCGAGTCGTCCGTTGCCGAGCGGCAGTGCCTCCTCCCAGTAACCGGCAGGTTTGTTATACCACAGATGGTTCTTGCTCTCTATCGTAGGAGCCGGTATCGGGTCGGTATCGGCAGTGGTGAAGGAGAACTTCACTGTTTCTTGGCTCACGTTTCCAGAGAGGTCGCCAACAGAACGGGCTGGCAGTTCGAAGCGATACAGCGCACTCTTGTCGAGAGCCGAGTAGGCAAAGCGAAGCACGTTGCCACTAACGTTTGGTTCAAGTTCTGTCACCTTATTATTATTGGCATTGGTAAGCATTGCCATTGCATCCTCTGCACGCACTATACTCTCATTGAACTCGAGTGCAATCGTACCGCTTGTTGCCACATCGGTAGCGTTGTCGGCAGGACGGCTTGCAGTGAGTTTCGGTGCCTCGTGGTCGTCGGCAAGCACATTGAAGTATTTCAGGTTGTAGTTGCTGTTTTTCGTCGCGCTCACGATAAAGAGGCGCACGATAACATTCTCCTTGTTGTCGGCATTGAGCTCAAAGGTGGCATCATTGTAGGTGTTCCAGTGGCTACCGCTCACGTAGTCGTCAAGCGTGGTCCATGTCGTTCCGCCATCAGCGGAATATGCCACTCCAAAGTGGGTGGAACTGCTGGAGCCGTCGCCGATGGCGAAGTTCACCTTAACGTTGTTGAGACTTGTTGTGGGAAAACTCGCCTCGAAATACTGGTCGTGTTTCTCCGGATTGCCGTAGTCTTCCTTCTTGGTGAACTTGTCGATGGATGCCGTGTTGAGCCTCAACACATAGCTGTCCTTACTCTGCTTCACTTCCCATTTGCCGTCGCTTGTCTTCAGCGTCAGCTTGTAGTTTGCCTGTACCCCATTGCATGAGTTAGGCAGAAATACTGGTTGTTTTGTTTTCCATGCGGTGTTGCTAAGTGCCGTCCACCCGCTGCCGTCAGGGGTGTAGGTAACAACTGTTCCGCTACTTGAGGTTTCCCATCCTTCTGAGAAAACCCACGACGCCACTGCCGCCTGTTGCGCGGCACCTGCCGATGAGCCGAAGGCAATGATTGCCAGCAGCGACATCAGTAGATGGCGTAAACGAATTGTCGTTTTGTTCATGATTTAAAAGTTTTTGATTTTGACTTTTGATAGATTTATAATTTTCACGGCAAAGGTAGGGAAAACATCATATACAGACGTGGATTATCGTTTTTCTGGTGTGGATTATCGTAGCGGAATAGGGATTATACTCTGCAGGCAAGCCGTTTTTACCCTATATATACAACAAATGCGTCAACTCCATGAAAACGACTGGCATGGAATCGGCGCAAAATGTTTAGACTATAATTTAATTTTCTATATAAACGGTGTCATGTACACGGGGAAACAGATTGTCTTGCCGTCTTTCTGGAAATCCTTTGTATATATCAGATACCGTTGGTCTACAACACGAGAATATTTCTCACAAAAAACGTCAAGGGAAGTATGCGACTTATAGCCTGATGACTTCACATCTACCGGACACAGCTTTGATCCTCGGGAAAGCAAGAAGTCTATTTCATAACTATGGGTGTCGTTCTTCTTCCAGGTATAGTAAAACAGTTTGTTTCCCGAAGCTATCAGCATCTGCGCCACGAGGTTTTCATATACATATCCGAGATTTGCACTCAGCTTGTCGCTGAGCAACTTCTGGTATAATCCCCTATTAGGCAAATGTTTTCATGAAAAGACCTCCGAAAATACGTAATTGTTTGAAATAAAAACCTCCGAAAACACACATTTTTTGAAAAAGGAAAAGCCTTACAAAGACTTACCAGAAATGGTAGTCTCTGTAAGGCTCATCATTATTAACATTTAAACTATATCTTCCTTATTTGTTCTCCTCCGGTGCCTTGTCGATCAAGTCCATAAACTGGTCGAGCTTAGGAGTGATGATAATCTGTGTGCGGCGGTTGCGCTGTTTTGCCACGTCGGAACTGTTGTTTGTCAACGGGTTGTATTCGCCACGGCCACCGGCTGTCAAGCGTTTAGGGTCTACGCCATAGTCGTTCTGCAGAGCCTGAACGACGCTTGAAGCACGCAAGCAGGAGAGGTCCCAGTTGTTGCGGATGTTCTTCATCGAAGCGGCACTGGTGTTTACAGGCACATTGTCGGTGTTACCCTCGATAAGCACATCGTAATCTTTGTAGTCCTTGATAATCTTTGCAATCTTACTCAGAGTCTCGGCTGCACGGTCGTTAATCTCGTAGCTTCCACTCTTGTAGAGCATGTTGTCGGCAAGCGAGATGTAGACAACGCCCTTCAATACCTGTACGTCTACCTCCTTGCTTTCCTCCTTGCTCAAAGAGCGGGTAAGGTTGTTGGTAAGAACCATATTGAGCGAGTCGCTCTTGCTCTTCACCTCCACCAGGTGGCGGATATACTGGTTAGACTCGTTAATCTGGTCTACAAGCTTCTCGATGCTAATATTGTTCTGTCCGGCATTTGCAAGACTCTTGTCGAGCGAACCCTGCAGGGCGGCATAATCCTTTTTAGCCTGAGCAAGCTGCTCCTCCAGACTGGTAACGCGAGCCTTGCTTGCAGCGAGCTGCTCCTTTGAGTCCTGGTATTTATTTGTCAGTTCACGGTTCTCGTTCTGGCAGTTCTGCAACTCTTTCTTACTTGCGCAGCTGCCCATCATAAGGCATCCGGCAGCAACTGCCATAATCAAAACTTTCTTGTTCATAATTATATTCCTTTCTTTGTTTTGTTTATATTCTTACTTTCGTCATGCTTTACATATTATATAATGTATACGGCATATTTCGCCCACGAAGTTATTAATTTAGACGCTCAAAAGTGCAAATAGTAAACTCAGGTTAATACATTTTAACCTGAAAAGCTGCAAGTTATTGTATATTAACGAAAAAATGAACTGTTATTTCTGCATGCTGTACTCTATTCGTTAATCGGGATTTACCCACTTATTCTGTATAATAATATATACTATCACATTAATTATATAGGCTAACCAACTTTATTTCCATATAGGAGACATTACAATTTGTTTGTTTGCCTTTATTTTCTTACTTTTGCAAACAAAGTGAAAGTAATATCAGTAGATTTACGCACAATATACTATATCTTACAATAGTTTACTTACATATTCAATATAAAACGAACAAAATAGAAGATGAAACACAAAACACATATACTTGTCGCTGCCCTTGCCTTCAGCTTGATGGCACAGGCGCAAAGCACACCGGAACACGATTTCGACTTTGAAAAAGTGGCGACGGCAGACAAGGATTCCATCCTTGATTGGGACGACTTCTACAAATTCTTCGACAGTTGGGAACCGGGAACACCACCGGGCGGAATATCAAAGCTCGACGACGAATTTTTTATCTCACGCCAAAGACCGCTGCCGAGGATAACCGACGGCGACTACCAGGTGAGGAGCGACGTGCCCGCCGGCAGAAAGATGCTGATGTGGACTCCGCTCGACGACCCCACCGCCAAGTGGAAGGCTCTGCCCAGATACTGCTTCGACGGCGACAATTTCTCGATGTGGCAATACATAAACTGCCACGGCAACTGGACGGCTCCGTGGATTCGCGTGGCGGCAGGCTTGTCTGATGCAGCAGCAAAAAACGGAGTAACCGTGGGCTGCGTGCTCAAGATTCCATGGAATGCCAATATCGGACTTGACAAGACGGATGTTTACTCGATGACGCTGCAGAAGCTGATGGAAAAGAACGACGACGGGTCGTTTAAAAACTCGCTCAAGCTCGCCAAACTGATGAAATACTATGGCATCAACGGTATGGGAGTGAATTCAGAATTCAATACCACCGAGGATATGATGAAGCTGATACAGGACTTCTTTGCCGAGGTGCACAAAAAGGCGGAGTCTATCGGATGGAAGTTTGAACTGCAATGGTATGACGTTACGAAAGACGACGGCATGATGACGAGCAACTACGGACTGTGCCGCTTCAACAAAAACATATTCGGCACGGGCGACAATATCGTAACCGACCAGATGTTTGCCAATTACGACTGGGACAACTATGTATTGGAACACTCCGTCAGCTTCGCTAAAGCGCTGAAACGTGACCCGTATGACTATTACGCCAGCTTCGACATACAGGGCAAGGCGCTGAAACAAGACTACTGGCAGAGTCTTATCGACAACGAGACTTCCGTCGGCTTCTGGGGTGCCCACTCCCAAAGTCTTATCCACGAAACTGCCACCGACTACGGTTCTACCGACGAGGATATACAGAGGGCTTATCTGGAAAAACAGGAACTGATATTCTCCGGCGGCTACCGCAATCCGGCTCTGCTGCCCCCCGTGCGCACCGACTGCTCTCTCGACAACAGCGACCTCAAAACCTTCCACGGACTTGCCCGACTGCTCACGGCAAAGTCTACTATCCAGAATATGCCCTTCGTTACCCGATTTAATATGGGCAACGGACTGAAACTGTATAAGGACGGACAGATAGTGGCAGACTCTAAATGGTATAACCTGAACATGCAAGACTATCTGCCTACATGGCGCTTCTGGATTACCGACAGAGAGGACAAGGTTTCTGCAGACAACATCGCTTCTCTTGCTGAAGCCGAACTCACTTGGGAGGATGCCTATACCGGCGGCTCTTGCTTGAAGCTCTATGGAGCAACAGACTTTTCGCGAATAAAGCTATTCAAGACGAAGCTTGCGGTGATGGCTTCTGATGAACTATCGGTTACGTATAAACTCACCAAAGGCAATGCGAGTCATGCCCGTCTCTTCGTGGCATTGAGCGGCGACGTAGCGAACTACAAGGAGATTGCCCTTCCCGATGCCGACCGACAGGGGGAATGGACAACATTCAAGACCTCTCTCGAAAAACTGCAGATCAAAGATGGCGACAATATTGCCATGATTGGAATCACGCTCGAAAATACTCCGGCAGACTACAATATGCTCATCGGTGAATTGGCATTAAGAAGCCCCGGACAGTCATTCTCCACTATGAAGCCTACGATCAAGGAGATTGAAGTGCTACGCGGCAATCCCGGCAGCGTGGACTTCAAGATGCGCTATGCATCGAAGGAGGAGAGCGGCGAAGAAAAAACTTATAATGACGAGGTGGGAACATGGTATTATGAGATTTATTTCCAGCAACAGGGCGAGGAGCCACGGCTGATGACCACCACCGAGTCGTGGGCGGCATACGTAATCGGCACTCCGCTTACCGGCGGCAACAATAGACAGTGTCGTTTCGGTGTGCGTGCCGTGTCGCCCGACGGCATAAGCGGTTCCAACATTTCATGGAGCGATTATCAGGAGATTGTCAATACATCAAGCATCAAAAAGACTGAAGTCTTGAGCAATCCAAACGGCTCTATTACCGTATACCCTACTCCATTCACAGATACCGTAAACATGAGGTTTGACGAAAGCGGATTGTATGGCATCAATATATTTTCTGATTCCGGTGCCCTCGTTCACTCGTCTTCTGTTAGAGCCAATGCCGGAGATGTTACGAGCATACCAGTCAATGGGAACCGGGGCGTTTATATCGGCAGCATTACAAAGAACGGGGCCTTATATAAAAAGGTGAAGCTGATAAAGCGATAAATAAAGGAAAGGGAATAACACAATAAAGAGAAACCGCTGAACATTTTATATCATCGATTTACAAGATATATAAAATATTCAGCGGTTTCTCTTATAACGGTAAAACTCCACTAAAGTAATGCTTCATTCAATCAGAATACACTAATCACCATAGGCTTGCGTGCCACTGTAGAGGAGATTCTAATTTTCCACGCTCCGTAGCGTTGACGGATATTCTGTGGTAAATGGTTTGAGTCGCGCAGTTTTATAAGGAGCTCTCTTAATGGTTTGCCCGGATGCGAAACCTCATCTTCAAGCATCCCAACCTTAGCAAGCTCCTGGTTTGCCTCCATCTCATTGATTTCGTCCTTACCCGAACGAATCATGTAGTCATCCAATAAATGAATTGCCTTTTTGATAAATTCTGTAGGTGTCATAGTGGTAAAGTTTTTAGTTAATTAAGAAAACATCGCAAATATAGCAATTTTACTTATACGTTATTACGTAAATTAGAGATATTTTTATATTTTAACTATAATGTAATACTCATTGCTTACGATTTCGTATAATTATCAATTCATTATCCATACATGATGTTAAGAGTAGAAGACAGGAGATTCGGTAAAATACTATTCAAAAAACCAAGCGTCATATCGTATTTTTATGGTTTGACGCTTTATTTTATCAACAAATAGACGTATCTTTGCCAAATGAAAACAAAGATTATAACATTATTAATACTCATACAGACAAGCATCGGCTGTTTTGCACAAGCGTCATCTCAATATAAGCGATACCATGGCGACGGTATCGACAACGTGTTGGAATATACACCAATGGCAGCTTCGTTCATACTTAAAGCAGCCGGAGTGAAATGCAGAAGTTCATGGGAACAAAGATTGTATAAGTCGGGCGCATCTTTCATTTTATGCTCTGGAACTACATGGCTATTAAAGAAATCCATCCACAAGATGCGACCTGACGGCACTGACAACGAGTCGTTCCCCTCCGGACATACGGCGGTGGCTTTCTGTGGAGCTACGGTTCTGCATAAGGAGTACTGGAAGACTTCGCCTTGGATTAGCGTGGCTGGATATACCGTCGCCACCATCACTGCCGTTGACCGCGTGCGCCGCAACCGCCACCATTGGGAGGACGTGGCTGCCGGTGCCGCCATCGGTTTCCTCTCGGCTCAGGCAAGCTACTGGATTGTGGACAAAATTACGGGCAAGAAGAAAAAAAAGGATGCCGACGGCAACATTATCAACGAGGAGCAGAAAGTGCAAGTGGGTGTTGGTGCCGATGGACTCGCCATGGTTATCAAACTATAGACTTCCGACAATATATTACTCCTTCATAAAAACAGGAGAAGTATCTGTTTTCAGTATAACAACGCCAGTCCGGCGAAGGCTGCATACATTATCATCCTGATAGGATTTATCTTCATCCAGTAAGTCCCCACGAAAGTGGCTACAAACAGGAAACAGCTTATCCAGAACTGCCAGGGGTTGACAGCCGGCGAACTGAAGTTCTCCGGCGAGAGCAACATCAATGTGGCAGCACCGAGCAGCCCTACCACTGCCGGGCGCAAGCCGCCCAAAGCACTTTTCACGGGAAGGGTATTCATATATTTCTGGAATATCTTTGCAATCATTATCATCAGTATCAGCGACGGCAAGATAAGGGCAACGGTTGCCATCAAACTGCCAAATACCGACATTGCCTCGCCATATCCGGCATTATGGGCGGCAACATATCCGCAATAGGTGGCGGAATTGATACCTACGGGCCCCGGAGTCATCTGACTCACAGCAACAATATCCGTAAACTCCCCCATCGTAATCCACTGATGGTTGTTCACCACCTCTGTCTGAATCAGCGAGAGCATACCATAGCCACCTCCAAATCCAAAGAGTCCAATCTCGAAGAACGTTATAAAAAGACTTATATATAGCATTTACAATCCAAATTTTCAATTAATCACATTCACCCTTTATGAGTCATATTCCACACTTCTCCTTTCCTCCCTTCGGGAGGGTTAGGGTGGGTGTTAGAGTGGTTTTTTACTCCGTAGGTTTGATATATTTTCCATACACATATCCGCATATCCCGGAAAGCAGGATAATCAATATCGGTGAAATCCCCATAATATATATGGCAAGTGCGCAGCCGATAGGAATCCAACAGTTTGAGAATGTTATGCAGGCATCCTTGGCGAGCTTGAATGTGGGCACGGCAATCAGTGCCACCACTGCCGGACGAATGCCGCGGAATATTGCAGCCACCACGGTATTATCCTTAAACTGATGGAAGAACATGGCTATCAGCAGTATTATTATGAACGATGGCAATGCCGTGGCAATACTTGTTACTATGGCTCCTGGCACCTTTTTCAGCCTGTAGCCGATAAAGGCACTCATGTTTATCGCCAGCGCTCCAGGACAGCTCTGCGATATTGCAACAATGTCGATAAAATCCTTCTTCTCTATCCAGTGGTGCTTGTCTACCACCTCACTCTCTATTATCGGTATCATGGCATAGCCGCCACCAAGAGTAAACAGACCGATACGGAAGAATGTCTTGAAAAAATCTGTGTACATATAGCCTCTCCCCC
>DCBP01000012.1:0-25843 GCA_002314055.1 Prevotella sp. UBA1104 | reverse complement strand
TACCTTATATAATATGCTTTGTAGCTCAAGCAGTCAAGACAATTCTGTCAATACAATTCTGCAATAACAATTCTGTCTGGACAATTCAAGCAACAAAGCATATTACTCCCCTCCCCCGCGGGGAGGGGTAAGGGGGAGGGGCTTTTATTTAGTCTTCTCCTCAATCCATTTTCTTGCATTCACGAATGCCTCAATCCATGGCGTAACGTCGTCGCTGCGGCGGTCGGCCGGATACCAGGCGTTCTGCCATGGGAAGATGGCACGCTCAAGGTGTGGCATCATTGCCAGGTGGCGACCGTCATTCGAGCAGATTCCTGCCACGTTGTAGTCGGAGCCGTTTGGATTGCCCGGATAACCGGCATAGCTGTATTTCGCAATCACGTTATACTCTGATTCTGCCTCCGGCAACGAGAACTTACCCTCGCCGTGGGCTACCCAGATACCGAGCTTGTTGCCGCTCAGCGAACCGAACATTACACTGTTGTTCTTCGGAATGGTGAGTCCGAGGAAGTTGCTCTCAAACTTGTGTGAGTCGTTGTGGAGCATGCGAGCACGCTGCTTGTGCTCAGGATTGATTAGGTTCAGCTCTACCATCAGCTGACAGCCGTTGCAGATACCGAGCGACAGGGTGTCTTCGCGGGCATAGAACTTGTCGAGTGCCTCTTTTGCCTTAGGGTTGAAGAGGAAGGCTCCTGCCCATCCCTTTGCAGAACCGAGTACGTCGGAATTTGAGAATCCGCCGCAGAACACAATCATGTTCACATCCTCGAGCGTCTCGCGACCGCTTACCAAGTCGGTCATCATAACATCCTTCACGTCGAAGCCTGCAAGATACAGTGAGTATGCCATCTCGCGCTCGCCGTTTGTTCCCTTCTCGCGGATGATGGCTGCCTTGATGCCTGATGGAGTGCGGCGGTCGGCAGATATGCCATACTGCGAGAGCTTGCCGGTGAAGTCTTTGTTGAACTTCATCTCCAGCGGCTCGTTCTTGTAATTCTTGTAGCGCTCAGCGGCACAGCCGTTCTTGCTCTGGTCGCGGTCGAGCAGATATGAAGTCTTATACCATACGTCGCGCAGCTTGTCGATGTCGAACTCATGCTCGTAGTCACCAGCCTTTACCACAATCTTGCGATCCTTTGGTGTGGCATATCCTATCTTGGCATAGCTTACGCCCTGCTCTTCCATAAATTCCTTGAACTCCTGCTTGTGCTCGTCGGAAATCTGAACCACAACACCTGGGTTCTCTGCCATAAGCATCTTCACCACGTCGTCGCCGGCAAGGTCGTGCAGGTTTACGTGGATACCGCCTTCCTTGTTGGCGAAACACATTTCGAGGAGGGTTGTGATAAGACCGCCGGCGCTGATGTCGTGGCCTGCCATGATCCATCCCTTCTTTATCATCTCCTGAACGGCGTTGAAGGCATCAACGAAATACTCCGGATTTACTACCGTAGGCACGTCGTCGCCTACCTTGCCGAGGCTCTGTGCGAATGCCGAGCCACCGAGCTTCTGCTCGTCGAACGAGAAGTCGATATGATAGAGTGAGGAATTCTTGTCGTTTACCAATACCGGCGATACCACCTTGCGCACGTCGCTCACTTCGCCACCGCTCGTAACGATTACCGTTCCCGGAGATACAATCTTCTCGCCGTTAGGATACTGCTGGGTCAACGACAGTGAGTCTTTTCCTGTCGGAACGTTCACGTGGATAGCGCAGCAGAAGTCGCTCAATGCCTTTACGGCTGAATACAGGCGGGCGTCTTCACCCTTCTGTGAGCGGCAAGGCCACATCCAGTTGGCTGAAAGGCTCAAGCTGTCCATACCGTCGGCAAGCGGTGCCCAAACGATATTTGTAAGTGATTCGGCTACCGACAATACTGAGCCTGCCTCCGGGTTTGCCAATCCTGCCTGTGGCGCGTGACCGAGGGCTGTTGCTATTCCCTTGTGTCCGCGGTAGTCGAGAGCTACAACGCCGCAGTCTGACAACGGCAGCTGTATCTCGCCCTGACACTGCTGACGGGCTATCTTTCCGGTTACGGAGCGGTCTACCTTGTTTGTCAACCAGTCTTTGCAGGCTACCGACTCCAACTGGAGCACGCGCTCAACGTATTCGTCGATATCATTCAGTGAATATGTTGCATCCTGATAATGATGCTCCACGGTTACATCTTTCATATATGTAACAGGTGAGTGTCCGAACATCTGTGCCACGTCAAGGTCGAATGGCTTCACGCCGTCGCCCTGAACGAACGAGAAGTGGGCATCGCCTGTCGTCTCGCCTACTACATACAGTGGGGCACGCTCGCGCTCGGCAATCTTCCTCACATGTTCGATATGCTTCTCGTCGATGAGGAGTCCCATGCGCTCCTGACTCTCGTTGGCAATGATTTCCTTTGCCGAGAGGGTTTTGTCGCCGATAGGCAACTTTGTCATGTCTATCTCGCCGCCACACTCTTCTACAAGCTCCGAGAGACAGTTCAAATGTCCTGCCGAACCGTGGTCGTGGATGCTGACTACCGGGTTTACATCTTCCTCGCAGAGGGCGCGAACCAGGTTGTAGGCTCTCTTCTGCATCTCCGGATTGGCACGCTGAACGGCGTTCAGCTCGATGCCGTTGCTATAGCGACCGGTATCTACTGACGATACCGAACCGCCACCGAGTCCGATGCGGTAGTTGTCGCCACCTACTACTACTACTTTGTTGCCCTTCTGTGGCTCTTTCTTCAGGCAGTCGCGCTTTGTGCCGTAGCCCACGCCGCCGGCAAGCATGATAACCTTGTCGTATGCATATTTCGTGTCTGCCTCGCCTGTTGTCGTTGGCTCCTGATGCTCGAAAGTCAATACGGAACCGCAAATCAGCGGCTGACCGAACTTGTTTCCGAAGTCTGAGGCTCCGTTTGATGCCTTTATCAATATCTGCTCCGGCGACTGATACAGCCAGTTTCTTACTGGCAGGATGTCTTCCCAGTCGCGCTCGCCGGTATAGCCTTTCTCTGAATCCTTGCCGCGAGCCACCTTGCTTGCTTCAAGACTCAGTTCGTCTTCTTTCAGGCGCGGATAGGCTGTCATATAAACGGCAGTTCCGGCGATTGGCCATGAACCTACACCTCCACCCATACGGTCGCGGATCTCACCGCCGGTTCCGGTTGCGGCTCCGTTAAACGGCTCCACTGTTGTCGGGAAGTTGTGGGTCTCTGCCTTCAGCGAGATTACGCTCTCCACGTCCTTTATCTGGAAGTAGTCGGAAGTGGACTGGTCTTTCGGGGCGAACTGCTCCACTACTGGTCCCTGGGCGAAGGCTACATTGTCTTTGTATGCCGAGAGAATCTTGTTAGGATTCTCTTTCGTTGTTTTCTTTATCATGGCAAAGAGTGAACTTTCCATCTCCTTGCCGTCGATGATAAACACTCCACCGAATATCTTGTGGCGGCAGTGCTCTGAGTTTATCTGTGCGAAGCCGAACACCTCGGAGTCGGTCAACGGTCGGCCGAGCTGCTTCTCTATTTTGTGCAGATACTCTATTTCCTCTGGCGAGAGGGCGAGTCCCTCCTGCTCGTTATACTCTTCGAGGTTCTCGATGTGCTTGATTGGTTCCGGCTTGTGGTTCACTGTGAACACGTCCTGACCGATACCGTCATACATACGCTGCAGCATCGGGTCGTGGTCGGCATCCTTTGAGCTTACGGGGAAATACTCCTCAATACGCGAAATGCCGTGGAGATTCATATTCTGAGTAATCTCAACGGCATTCGTACTCCAAGGAGTAATCATTTCACGGCGCGGTCCGACGAAGTAACCCTCAAGGCTGTCTGCCTTTTCGAGCACAGCGTCTCCGTAGAGCCAACATAGTTCGTTAATCTCGTCATTGTTGAGCTGATGGTCAACCTGTGTTGCTATCACGCTCTTTGAAGGAGTTCTAAAAAAAAGAATCATAACGTTTATAGATATCTTTTAAATATGTATGTTTGTCTTACTAACAAATGTTATGCGTGCAAAGGTAAAAAAAATATTGCAGAATGAAACATTTTTTTGGAAAATGTATAATTCAAAAGTTTAGATACAGAATTGCTTTGATGCAAAGTCTGTAATTTTGACTATTTTATCTGAATTTTCCATCCAATCGAATCCATTTTAGCCTCGTCCAGCACGATTTTCTTATCATATAATTGATATTTTACAATTTCATCCCATGTTTTTGTTTTGACTATAGAATCATTAATAAAATAAAATCTCCATTTTTCATCTGGACTCATCCGAAATAGATTCGACGTTTGAAAACCCAAATATTTAACATTTTTTGAAGGAATAAATACGACATACATATTCCCTACAGAAAAAGTATCTTCTTTTTCTATTTCTTTCATAATATCATTATTTATAGAATCAGAAATACAACCAATAGAATCGTAACGAGAAGCATAGACAATATAAGATTTATCTGTAAAGTTAATAACTTCTACACTCGTAAAATAATCACATCCCGATAGAAGTAGAATAAAGACTAATAATAGATATTTCATATGTGTTAAACATTTACGCCATAAAGGTATTTTAGACTTCTGAAAAGTTTCAAATGCTCATTGTCTATATTTTTCGCAGGAAAGTAATTCGGCCATTTATATTTAGGAAATTTTATTTGCATATAATTTTTAGATAAATAGTTCGCATAAGTTTCCGTCCAATAAGAGCCGTGTTCTTCAACATTAAACGTAGCACTAAAAATGCTTTCTGGTGCAATGACTCGATAATATGCAGTCAAACCATGGATTCGAGCTTGAAGAATATGCCCAAACTCGTGATACAAAACGCTTTTATTATTCATAAAAAGTCCTGTTCCCATAATTATTTCATCAGGAGGCAATGTAAATGCAGCATAATCCGTTAGGTATGAACCTAAAATATCTGTTTCGTAAACATTCACAGATTCAAAAATTCCAACTCTTCTAACTTTAAGACTTTTCAATCCATCAGTCCTAATTTTATTTATTATGTCTTTTGCTCCCCAACAAGAAACAGGTGCATCAATGTCAATAGAGCCCTTTCCTGTAAAAAAGTTTGTCTTTGCGTCCACAGCATCAGTACCATCGGCAAGTCCGCCAATAAGAGATCCTGAAATTCCAGACTGTAGCCCTGAAGAAAAAGCATTTGAAATTGATGAAGAGAAGCTATCTCCACTTACCAAACTATTTCCCAAGTCAGAAGTAAAACCACCAACAAATCCACTTCCACAACCAACTGCTGCGCCAGATATGAAACCAGAGCCTAAGCTGCTACCATACATAGCTGAACTTATTCCAGCACCAACAAATGAACCAGCAGCGAATGAACCTACACCGATGCCGAAATATGCTAAACCTTTTGCGTTCATCTGTCCACCATTCATAGCCCAGTTAATAGCTCCACTCATGAATGCACAAATAAATATGTCATCTATAGCAAACAATTCCCCGCTCGGGTCATTATACTTCAGCGGATTGTTCAGACAATACGAATATCGGTTGAAGCTCTGGCTGTTGTCCGGCTCTTGCACGTAGTTGTCGGGACTTAGGAAGCGGCACGACTGAGGGTCATACACCCTGCCGTTCATGTTTATCAGATTGAACTCCCGAAGCATCTCATGACCGGTATAGCCACGAATGAAACCTATATCATTACGCTTTATGGTCATTACGCCCCAAGGGTCATAGTCGGCACGGAACAACTCTTTGCCATCGATATCATATATGCCGACGATGCTGCCGACATTGTCGGTCAGCATATAAAAGGCTTTAAGCGTTCCACCGTTTTCACGATACAACAGTATATCGTCGCCAATATACCAAAATTCCCGAATCGTGTCGTTTTCCGTTACTTTGTCATATCCGTCGCCGTAGTCTATGGTGCGGTATACGTTGTTGCCCTTGTAGTATTCGGCGTGCCAGCGGCTGTTGTCTGTACCAAAATAATATTCAAGGTCCGTCATGTCATCTCCGTCTCCCTCCATTATACCGTCAACGAGATTGAGGTTATTGTAAACGACTTGCTGCGATGCTGAATGTATTGCCCCCGATTTGTTCTCAACTGTTTTTACCGCATGAGGCCGACTGTCGTCGTATGTGTAGTTGCCAATTGCCGTTGTTGACAGTATATTGCCGTTGTCTGCATACACGTACCTGTCGCCGATTGTCATAGGATATCTGTCACCAGGCAATACCACACCGGTACCAGGCTGTACAAAATTTCCAGAAAACGGTTTAGCCACCAAAGCCGTGTCCATAATTCCGATCTGAGTCTTTGGAACACAGCCTGTAAGTCTGTCCATAGCATCATAGCTGAAGGTACGGATGAAAGCATCACCCTTCCTTGACTTTCTCGACAGATTGCCGGTAATTGCATTGAACGAAAAATTAATCCAGTCTATTGCCTTTCCGCCGAAATACAGTTTATCAGAAGACACGTACCCATTTTTGTCCCTTTCCACGACATTCTCCAACTTTCCGCCAAGCAAGGCATGACGCACAGTCTTCCCGTCATCCGAAATGAGTTTCCACATTTCTATGCCGCCAATTCTCCTTGACACGAGGTTTCCGTATGAATCATAGCCGTATTTCACCTTTATGTTGCCGGGCAAGGTCTCTTCATATACCTGTCCGATGTCGTTGTACTTATATCCGCTTATCTGTATTTCACTAAATTCAGGACTTCTCTGCTCCATCGTTATGCGTCCGAATTTGTCATGAATAATGCTGGTGGAATTATTGCCGCTATATGCAGAAGTAATTTGTCCTTTCGCATTATACTTATATTCAACAGAATTTGTTGCTCCGCTTTCTGACGTAACTCTTCCAAAACAATCATAGTTCCTATATATCACATTTCCCTGTTCATCCATCTGTCTGGTATTTCTACCCAAAGCATCATACTCACTTGTTATTTTTCCGGCATCCGCATCTTCCAGAAGAATACGGTTGCCTGCCGCATCATAGTCCATTTCTGTAGATGCGCCGCAACATGTAGCTCTTTTTGTCTTTCCGTTGGAATAATATTCGTATTCTATTGTAGCTATGGGGTCTGTACTTTTTTTCACATTTCCCCAAGAATCATATTCTTTTTCAAAGGAATGTCCGTTGGTATTTACTGTTACTTTTCTTTTACCATAAGTATAGTTTATGGTCTTTCCCGACGAGTACGTTTCGGACTGAAGTCTTCCGGTTTCATCGTAGGTCATGTTTTTTGAGGTGGAGAGCTTGCCTGTCTGAATGACAACAGAAGCGACATTTCCTTTTCGGTCATACTCTGTGACTGTCGTAACCGGTACATCTCCGGCATTAACAGTTTCCCGACGGAGTTCTCTGCCGAGGCGGTCGTATTCTATTCTTGTCCACGGGGCATCGTTGGAGTATGAGACCGTAAAATAAGACTTGTCTGCAATATTCTTCCATTTCGTCAATACACCAGAAACTTTTCCTGTTGGGAATACAGTCTCCGTTTCATTTCCCCATTCGTCAAGGATATGGGTTGTAGTAAGCGGAGAAGTTTGATTTGTTTTGTCTGTTTCTGCCAACAAGTTGCCGAAGTTGTCGTAGGTGCAAGAAACGTCGGTAGAGGCTGGTTCCGTATACGTATGTATGGCAAATCTCCCGTCTTTACTATATTCTGTATATGTCGTACAGGTCTGCAAAGAACCGGCTTTAGACAATACAGATGTTACATTGCCGAAATTGTCATAAGTCATGTCCGTTGACGCTTCTTTGTCTGTTCCGGCATGTGAAACGGTTGACGTAACATTTCCGCGATTGTCGTATTCCATACGTGTTACGTCTGTATATTCCTGACTGTCATCTGGATGTTTCATCACCGTTGTCGAGGTCTTTGGCATCCACTTCCCGGAATAGCATCCGTAACTGCCACAGACCGTCTTGACATAAGAGCCGTCGTCATTTGTCTTTTTCTTTTCTGTCAGGTATCCTCTGGCTTTGTCGTAAATGTATTCCATCTTGGTTACGTTACCGTCAATGTCCGTTTCAAAAACGCTTTGCGGACAGGAAAGGAAGGACTTGCCGACAACTGACACAATCATGTTCTCTGTTTCCGTTACGGCAGTAGCATTGCCCGTCGTTTCAGTCGTCTTTACATGTTTCGGCAGGAAACTGTCATTGTCATATTCCTTTATCTCCGTTTCTTTCACAGAGCCTGTTCCAATGTTCGTTGCTGTAAATTTGGAGAATCCAAGGATTCCTTTTCCTTGGGCATGCGCTTTTAGTCCTTCATATTTGAATGTCGTTTCCTGTACACCGGTTACTCCTGTATTCTTCTTTACATTCGAGACGACACTGACGGGTACTACACAGTCTATTATCGGGAATACCGCATCGGATTTAGGCTTGCAGATTTCCGGCAAGATACTGTTGGCATATAAAATGGAGACATCCGTATCAAAGCCGTTGTCTATATGTACGACTTTGTCTTCTGACGGCTCTGAGTGTTTGCCGTAAACATAAAACTTCGGTTCTTCTGACACGCCAACCGCATCGTAGCACTGGTTGCCGTAATTGAGCAAATCAATATATCCGTCACCGTCGAAATCACCGATGATATGACGTTGACTTTTTGCATCGTCGCGTTTTTTTGAGACAGCCATAGACTGTAGACTGAAAGCGTTGCCTTGCGACTGCAGCCAGAAAGTTCTTGTATCTATAAAATTCTTGTGATGCGACATGTTTGCCTTTGCAATGACAATATCGGTCTTGCCATCGCGGTTGAAATCATAGGCAAACATTTTCGATTCGGAGTTTTTAAAGGCATAACTGTCAAGATTCTCAAAAGTCTGCGGACTGCAAAGCGTAAAATTTCCATTGCCGTTACCAAGAGCAATGACAAGTTTCTTGTCGCTGAACATGACTATGTCAAGACATCCGTCTCCATTGAAATCGCCTGTTTCTACCATGTTCGCATTCTTCACATTCTGACTGATGACCACCCCATGCCGGTCTCCGTCATACGGTTTCTTTCCTCCTTCATTCAGTATCAGTTCGCTGCATCCGTTTTCCAAGACAAGCAAGTCCGTCAAGCCGTCGTTGTCGAAGTCTCCGGTCAACAGATTCTGTGGAGTAGACTTCAGCTTGATGCAAGCTCTTGAATAATCGGAGGTTCCTCCCCTCTTCACATACGGCATGACTGTAAGCACATATTTTCCCTGTTTGTCGCAGTCTCTTTCAAGCGTGATGATTTCGCCCTTGCCGTCGGCATCAAGGTCTGCCGCAGTATACAATGGAAACTTGTCGCTATTTACAAGCGAAAAACCTATCTCGTCCTTGTCGCTGTCCACATAGTCCGCCCTCTTGCCGTATATAGTATAGAAAAGGACTCTCTTGACATTCAAGGACTTTATTATGCGTATATCCGGGATTACAACATCCTGTATGCCATCACCATTCATATCGGTGAATACCGGTGCTCCCATGCCGTCTATAAAACCGTCGAAGTTGATGTCGCCACCAAGACTTATATGATTTTGTATCTTGTATTTTACATTTCCATCACCGTCTATAGATGAAAGGTACGGAATGCAATAGTTATCAGTAACAAAACTGGAACTGCTTACTCCGTACGAAGTAGTGATTTTTACGGGAGCAAACTCCAATATGTCGGATACGCCATCGCCGTTGATGTCAACAGCCGTGAAATAGCGGTTGAGCTTTTCCGTAAGGTAATAATTCGTTTCGGGGACATCGACGGTTCTTGCATTTATACCATTGGGCGCTTGACCGCTCCATGTCATATTTATCTTGCGTCCTTCTGTCGTTTCGCCCGGAGTTACAGATACGGAAACAAGCCTTTCTTTTCGTGTTGTCTGATTGGTTTCATAGTCCAGCGAGTATCTGCGGTACAGCTTGTTGTTGCAGCTTGTCTCTATTGTCTTTAGGCGCAAACTGTTACTGCACTTAATACCGCTTATCATATACGGAAGACTGAAATCGCGCGGTTCATAGCCGAATGTTACGGACATGTTATATTCTGTGTTTTCCTTAACGTTCCTGCCGTATGAAATGTACCAAGGATAAACAGTGCCGTTGTCGCGATTATATACAATCCCCACGGCATTTCCGTTTCTGTCCTCAACATAAGACAGATACCAGGCGTTTACAACCGTAACATCCGAAAACGTTGTAATAAACTGACGGCTGTCTATATCGCGCCCATACCATACGGTATTTCCGTTTGACAGTTTTCCGCAAATCCACATTTCCGGACCGCTGCCACATATCGTAAAGACGCTGTACGGATCCGTTTCCGATACGAATGTCGCTCCGTTGACAATACCATTCCCGTATTTCTGCACAAGACGTTTTCCGTCGAGATACAGGGCATCATTCCCGGAATAGTCTCTGCCACTTGCCGCCCCGTCATGATATACAGTTTTCATTCCTCGCGTTATTACAGAAAATCCATGAACACTGCACCCCCATCCGGCAAAGCCTTCACCGTTCTGGCTACTGTATCCGATACTGATATTGGGCTGCATGCCGTTTACACCTTTTGGACATCCTATCGGAATGGAAAATGTAGCGGCTCCAGTCTGTAACACATCGAAGCTTACGGGAACTCCACCCACAGACTTGTCGCTTGGACTTGTCACATCAGGCTTTACCTTATAATTGCCTATTATCTCCAATGGAGTCTGAGCTTGGAAAGACAAGGACTGTAAGGAAAACATCAGAAATATGTATCGGACAATGTTTTTCATGCTATTCAATCGTTATTTTTCTGCTTAGTTTCGTTTTATCACTCTCAATTTCTACCAAATATATTCCAGAAGGAAAAGAAGAAGTATCTATAGTGATATGGTTTCTTGAAATTATAGAGTTATAAATCGTTTGTCCGGATGCGGAGTAAACACTAATTCTCATTGGAGCACGTAGAAAATCCATTGACGTTATCTCTATATTTTTCGAAATGCTGTTGTAAACGGCATTAACACCCGAAGGAATTGCAGTATTGGTAATATTCCGTCCTTTTGCCTTTACTTTGTTGGGAGAAGAAGACTTCCTGCCGATTCTGTTTCCGCTTCTGTCGTAAGAATATGACACGCTCTGTGCAGATACAGAAACAACGCGAAAACAAGCTAATGTTATTAAAGTTATCAACAATGTTTTCATACTTGTTTGATTTTCAATAAGGTATGTTTGTCTTTCTAACAAATGTTATGCGTGCAAAGGTACATAAAATATTGCAGAATGAAACATTTGGGGGAAGGAAATGTTTCTTCAGCTAAAAAATACCACCTAAATTAGCGAAAAATTTTTTCGGTAATTTTACCCTCACACCCTCACCCGCCCATGTTAACATATTGTATGACAGAATGTTAAATGTGTGAGGGTAGGTGTGAGGGGTAATAGCTTTACCCTCACACCTACCCTCACCATTGCTAAGCGGCGATGTCAACCTTAGTCAAGGTCAATATTCCTGCCGTGGCTAAAGCTATCATTTGGCACTGGTATTTCCATGCTGCACCAAAGGTGCAGGTATGCTGCACCAAAAGTGCCACTACTATCTGTTATTTCTGTTTGCCCCTTTCATACCTTATATAGAATACCATCATCAGCAATGCCGAACCAAGCGCCATCGGCGCACCGACGAGGGCTGCATATCTGTCGGCATAACCACAGGCTATCGGCAGTCCGCCGAGGAAGGCACCCAACGCATTGCCCATATTGAATGCCATCTGGATACACGCTCCGCCAAGCATCTCGCCGCCAGGGGCATGCTTCAGGATGAGATACTGCTGCGGACTGCTCATGGCAAACATGCACAGAACGGAAAGAACGGTAAGGACAACGGCTATTATGCCGTGGTTTGCCAGAATAAATACGGAAACGAGCGACACGGCTGCAAAGAAAAGCATTACCGCCGATACCCGACCCGGGGTGTAGCGGTCGCTGAGCTTGCCGCTCATCAGATTTCCTACTACCATGCCGAAACCGGCGAGAACCATTATCACCGACATGTATTCGTGGGGAATGCCGCCATCGTGCGTCAGTATAGGCGTTACATAACTATAGAAGCAGAATACTCCACCGTTGCCGAACATCGTTGCGCCAAGGATGAGCCACGGGGCACCGGTCTTGAGGAAGCGGAACTGTCCCTTGTAGCCGTTGCTTGGCGTTGCCTCCATCCGGGGCACCCATTTCCAGATGTAGTATATCACGAGGAGGGAATAGAACAGGACTATGACGAACGGCATTCGCCACGAGATATGTGCGCTGAGTGCCGTCTCGAGCGGAACGCCAAGGAGGTTTGCAACCGTCATTCCGGCTATCATTATCGATACGGCTCCCGTCTTGTGTCCCTCGTCGGCAAGGCGCACGGCGACTATCGACGCCACGCCGAAATATGCCCCATGGGGAAGTCCGGAGATAAAACGCGCCACGAGCAAAACGCCGTAGCTCGGGGCTACCGATGACACCAACGCCCCGATAAAAACAAGTGCCATAAGGAACAGAAGAATACTCTTGGGACGGAACTGCTTTGCTACGGCAAGGAGCGGTGCGCCGCAGGTTACGCCGAGGGCGTAAGCCGAAACAAGGTGCCCGGCTTGTGGTATCGTTATACGGAGGGCATTTGCAACATCGGCAAGTATGCCCATCATCACAAACTCTGTCATTCCCAGTGCCAGCGTACCGAAGGCGAGGGCTATCAGACTCTTTTTCATAAATTTTTATTCGCTCGTTATTCTATTCAATCTTTTTACGAATGCAAAATTACAATAAAGTAAGAAAACTGAAAAGGAATAATGCCAAAAACAACTAACTTTGCATATCACTGTACTAATATAGCATTATATTATGGATATAAAACAATACACCAATGATGCTGTGGAACTGCTGAAGCATCTCATCGCCACGCCGTCGACGAGTCGCGAGGAGACTGCCGCTGCTGATATCATGCAGCGGGCTATGGAGGATTACGGACTGATATGCAGCAGACTGGGGAACAACATATGGAGCATAGCCCCGGATTATGACGAGAGAAAGAATACGATATTGCTGAACGCACATATCGACACGGTGAAACCCGTGAAGACCTGGACTCGCAACCCGTTTTGCCCCGAGATTGAAGGCGACATGCTCTACGGACTGGGGAGCAACGACTGTGGCGGCGGACTGGTTTCGCTGCTGCAGACTTTCCGCATACTATATAATAAGGATAGGGAATATAACCTCGTTTATCTCGCCTCTGCCGAGGAGGAAGTGTCGGGAGCCGGCGGCATAAGCTCCGTTCTCTCCTTGCTGCCGAAGATTGACGTGGCTATCGTGGGCGAGCCTACGGGCATGCAACCTGCCGTGGCTGAAAAGGGACTTATGGTGCTCGACATCACGGCTCGCGGCAAATCGGGGCATGCCGCCCGGGGCGAGGGCGTGAACGCCATATACAAAGCTCTCGACGACCTCTGTTGGCTGCGGTCATACCGCTTCAAGAGGGTTAGCGAATTTCTGGGACCAACGGTGATGAACGTTACGGTTATCAATGCCGGAACGCAACATAATGTGGTTCCAGATGAATGCAGGATAGTTGTTGACGTGAGGACTAACGAGCTGTATTCCAACGAGGAGGTGTTCGACTTTATCCGTCGCCATCTCAGCAGCGAGGTACATGCCCGCTCTTTCCGACTGCACTCCTCGGGAATATCCATGGAACACCCGCTCGTAAAGAAATGTACAGGTATGGGCATGAAGCCCTTCGGCTCCCCTACCCTTTCCGATCAAGCACTGATGCCGTTCAGCAGTTTGAAGCTCGGACCGGGCGAGTCGTCGCGCTCCCACTCTGCCGATGAGTTTATACGCATCAGCGAAATCAAGAACGCTATCGACACATATCTTAAATTGCTGGATTGACACTCCTGGCTCCGCGAGTATCTTATTCGTTTTTATGATTTTCCGCAAAGTTATGGATTTTCCGTGAAAACGCAAAGAAAATTGGGGAAATACAGGATCATCGCTCATAGCCATCAAAAAAGGAACTATTCTATAAACGAATCTCACGATCAGTTTTATAGAATAATGTTCCTATAACAATACTAAAGCTAAAAATTTATTATTAAATATATATTATCCAAATTGGGTACAATAATCCCTTTTATTTAACGTCACTGACCTCCACGCTAAGTCACGACAAAAACTTCACGCTCAAAAGCGTATCAGAATCAGCTTTTCAAATCATTCCAATGTTTCAAAGTCAAAATGATACTCCTAAGTCAAGAACTATCATCGTAAATTCAGAACAATTCAATAATATAAGTTTTCCAATCAATAAAGTTCACTCAATAAAAAGCGTCCTTAATGTCAAATGTTCTTTAATAATAAGTATTTCCTACATATGGAATAAAATATCGCCTTTTCAGGCTCCTTCTTTTGAAATGACACCGCAAATATAAGAACAATATCCTATCAATAAAAACTTTCCAACGATTTTATTCGTTTTTGAGGCAAATATTAACATCCATTAACGGGGGGGGTAAATATTGTCCCTTTTTAAGGGATTTTTTACCTTCCCCCGACAAGACGTTAATACAGAGCAAAATTTATTGCGCAAAATGTAAGTCTCTTATCTATCTTCCGAGCCAAGCCTCAGGGTTTAATTTTGAATATCCCTTACGAAGCTGGAACTGGAGGATATTGTCTGCCCCCACCACACCGAGGGCTTGACGAGTACTAACCTGCTGTCCGCGATGCACACTGACGGAACGAAGGTTGCAATACACGGAGATGTAACTGCCGTGGCGTACCATCACCACCATACTGCCGCCGAAACCAAACACAGCACTTACCTCGCCATTAAAGATGGCACGGGCACAAGCTCCAGAACTGCCCAGAATATTAATTCCCTTATTGTCGAGCTGCACGTTGCGTAGTCCTGCAACATTATACTGTCCAAAATGACTAACAATACGATAGCCACCGGTAATCGGCATCGGCAATCTGCCACGGTTGCTCTCGAAGTTGCGGCTAAGAGCCTGGTCCACGCTACTCTCTGTAGCTGCAGTCTCCTCTGCCTTCTTTGCCTTCGCCACCTCCTGTTCGTGGCGTTGCTTGTCTACTGCAGCCTTGCGCTCTGCCGCCTCGCGGTCAGCCTCAGCCTTTCGTGCCGCCTGCTCAGCCCTCTCTCTTGCCTCGGCATCACGTTTTTCTGCTGCAGCCTTGGCAGCCTCAGCCTTCAAACGAGCCTCCCGCTCCTTAGCCTCCTGTATTCTGCGGGCATTTTCTCTTGCAGCAGCCTCAGCCTCGGCTTTCTTCCTTGCCAGTTCGGCAGCACGCTTTCGTCGTGCTTCGGCAGCAGCGGCAGCCTTGCGGCGCGCCTCTTCCTCAGCACGAGCTTTTGCCTTTGCCACCTCCACAGCGATAAGTTTGTCAATTTCGGCATTGAGGGCAGCGTTTTTCTTTCGTTGGTCATCAATGACAACCTGTATTGTTTTCTGCTGTTTCTGTAGAGAGTTAACCATCTGCTGTTGTTCGGTTTGCTTGCCTTGCAAAGCAGTTTTCTCCTGCTGTCCCTTATACAAGAGGGTGTTTTTCTCACCCTTTACATTCTCCAGTTGCTTATGCTTCGATGTAATCTGCACTTGCTTAGCCTTCACGAGTTCTCCTTGTGCCTTCTGGTATGCGGCATACTCACGGACGAAGCGCAAACGGCGATACATCTGGGTTAGGCTCTTCGCACTGAATATAAACATCAGCTTGTCCTGAATTGTATGAGTTCTGGCGAGATAACGCATCGACTTGATATACTTTGCCTTACGGTCTTCAAGCTGTTGCTCGAGCGAAGCGAGTTGCGATTTAAGCAGCGATATATTTCCTTCGATATGATGAATATCCTTTTGAATACCGTCGATAGACTTCTGGTGTTGGTCAATCTCACTGTTAATCACCATCAGGTCGTCAAGGCGCTTCTTTACGTCAGCCTTGTTGGCACGAAGGAGTCGTTCTTGCTCTTTTATTTTCTTCTGCACAGCACTACGCTGATTCTGCAATCCGCGAATCTCGGCAGTAGAATACACCGGAGCCTTGCGCTTACCTTTACCCTTCGCCTGTACATTTTTTTTGCTTTGTCGAGCATTTGTATTTTTTACCGCCCTATTTCCTTTGGCAGTTGCCGTAACCTTGGCTTTCTTTTTCGTTTGTGCTGAAGTCTGCCGGCATGGCATAACAGAAAGCGTGACGGCTGTCAACAATATAAGAAACTTATTCATCTTCGAAATAATCTATCCTTTACATACTTCCCAATTTCCCGAGCAAAGTCTCCATTTTTACTTGCTTATACTTCGATGAAACCGTTGTTTTTTCTTCCCAATCGCTATCTGTAGACAAAGTATTGAGCTGCAGACGAAGCATCATCTTGCTTGCATTCTTCACCGCCTTCGTGCTCATCGTAAGAGTAATGTCGGTAGGAAACATCTTTGCGCCAAGCTGTTTGAATGTAGAATAAGCACAATTTACAGACGTATTACCTGCCGCCCCACCGATATAAGAAGCATTGAGCGAGTTTAGCTGTCCGGTTTTGCTACCGGCAGTCCATACATATTTCATTTTTCCCTTAACGAGCGAAATCTTCGTATTTGCCGTTCCATCGATAGCTGCACGGAAGGATTTAAGCGATGAATCCGTCATTTTTTGTTCTCCAGGAACAAAAAGACTGTTCCAGAACAATGCCTGAAGAGCATAGAAATCAAGTCCGTTGTTTTTCAGAAAATCCACATCCGAATATGCAGCTTTTACATATTCCTTATGGATACGGTCAACAAAAAGCACGTAATCCTTGGTAAACTCCAGTCTACCCGCCTCCATCAGTCCGAAAGGAGTAATCTGGATTCTTATAACCTGATTCTTCTTCATGTGTAGCGACCCGCCAACAGAAAGGTCATTGCTACCAGTATTTATCGTGCATTTGATCTTCGACACGATATTCTGCGTATACACGGCATTGTCTGAAACCTTTCTTAGGAAGTTCATCTGCTCCAGCGAAGAAACAGCAATATCCTCTTCAGGTTTATTCTTCTTTTCATTTTTCCCAGCAACGCCGACCGTCGTTTTTCCACCGTCAGCGACAACTTTTTTCGTTCCGCACGATGTAACTGCAGCAACTGCAGTAGCAGCAACGAAAAAACAAACCACTTTTCTAATATTCATCATCAAAAAAAACATTATTTCCCTTGCGGGAAGTATTTCTTATATTTTATCTTTCTCTCCAAAGCCTTGGCATCGTCTCCAGCCTCCAAAGCACGGCGCCAATAATCGGTAGCCTTCACTTTGTCGCCAAGCATAATATATATGTCTCCGGCATGCTCCAAATAGATGTATTCTCCGGTGGAATCATTGGCGATAGCCTGTTCTATATAAATCTGCGCCTCGGCATAACGCTTCTCATGGAAAAGGATCCAGGCGTAAGTATCGAGGTAAGTACTATTCTTCGGTTCAGCCTTCACAGTTTTATAGCTCATCTCTTCAGCCCTCGAAAGGTCTCCACCTTCCTCACTTATGAAATAGGCATAATTATTAAGACAAGACACATTATCCTCCTTCCACTGCAAGCAACTGTCGTAGGCGGCATAACATTCATCAAGTTTTCCCCTTTCGTGAAGCATGTCGCCGATATATGCATACATGTCAGAAACCAATGCCGGCTCACTTGTATCCGCTGCCTGTGCAACACCTTTTTTCATTACGTCAAAGGCTTCATTATCCTTATCTTTCTGTATATAAGCAAAGCCAAGGAAGTAATAAAAGGCGATTTCATCGGGATTATATTCAATTCCCGGCTTGCAGATGTCAATCATTTCATCCATGTCAACCTGTCCCCAAAGCATACGAATCAGTTCCATCCTCGCCCCTTTGTTGTCTGGCGAAATGCTCAATACGAGTTTCAGTCCATTAACGATACTGTCTTGCGGCATTTTCTTTAGCGACATATATGCAACATACAGTTCTGCCAGATCAGAATTCTTCTGTTTCTCCGACAGGATAGTTTTGAAAAGCGACAACACCTTCGTACTGTCACCGCCAGCCTGCTCGTTTCTGTCAATAATCCCACGTATTATCGAAGCCTTGGTATCCATCGACGTCTGAGAGTTGAGAAGCAGCTCTTTTTCTATTTTTTCTGCGATGGAATCGAGTTTTTCTGCACGGTAATAGTCAATCATCGTCATCTTTGCGGATACGTTTGTCGGATCCTCCTTCAATACTTTCTGCAGGACAGCGATTGCCTTTTTCTTTTCATCATTCTGCAAGAGCCAGTTGCTCATCATTACCTGATACGACAAGTCATTAGGATAACGGGAAACGAAATTCTGCAATGTGCTGAATTCTTCCTTTTTCTTTCCTTGCATGGAATAAATATGCATCTTTGTAAGCACCGTCTTTTCGCTTTCGCCGTCGGCATCTTCCATGCGTTTTACGGTATACAGCATCTGACTGTAATCCTTTCTTTCGGCATAAAGTTTCATCAATATGTCGAGAACATCTGTGCGGTCAGGTGTCGAAGCATACAGTTTTTCATACGCCTTTATGGCATTATCATAGTCTTTTGTCGCGATATACGACATGGCGAGCCTTTCCTGATACGTAGAATTTTCGGGCGAAAGCTCTGCAGCCCGGCGAACATCAGCAATTCCCAGTTCCTTTGAATTCAAACCGTCATCGTATGCCGACAGTGCATAATAGACTTCTGCAGCATTGGGGGCAATATCCTTACAATGCATCAGCAGTTCATAAGCTGCATCATAGTTACCAAGAGCCTGCTGGTTAGCCGCTTCTCCATAAAAATACGCAAGTCGCAGACGAGTGTTATAGTCGGAGGAATCAGCAGAAATCACCGGTTTCATCGTGTTTTTTCCGGCAACGACAGCTCTAAGCGAAGCATCTTTTGCCCCGTTTTTTCCTGTTCCGCAAGCAATGAATGCTATTGCAGCTACAAGTAAAAGAAAACTGTATCTTATTATCTTCATTATAATGATGACCTATTCCACTCCTGTATGTCCATATCCGCCGGCGCCTCTCTCCGTCTGGTCGAGTTCTTCCACCTCAACGAAATCTGCCGTTTCATGTTTAGCGATGACCATCTGTGCTATACGCTCACCATCGTTAATCACAAAGTCGGCATCAGAGAAATTCACCAGCAATACTTTCACTTCTCCCCGATAGTCGGCATCAATAGTGCCAGGAGTATTAAGCACCGTAATGCCATGCTTCAATGCGAGTCCGCTGCGTGGCCTCACCTGTGCCTCATAGCCAGCAGGCAAAGCCATGTACAGTCCTGTAGGAATGAGCATCCTCTGCATCGGTTTCAATACTATCTTTTCATCGATATTGGCACGCAAGTCCATACCGGCACTTTGCGCCGTAGCGTATTCCGGAAGTTGGTGATGCCCTCTGTTTATAATTCTAACTTTAATCATAACTGCAAAAATAACCATTTCTGCACAAATACGCATCATCTTGCGAGATATTTTAGCGTTTTTCAACTAATATAATATGATAAATCATAATTGATGCCGTTAATTCACGAATTATTAGTAACTTAGCACCCAAATTCCTAAATAGGCTCCATAAAGGAAGGAGCAAAAACAAAACATTATAATATTTAATTTGAAGACATTTGAAGAACTTGGTGTCAGCGAAGAGATTCGCCGCGCCATCACAGAATTGGGCTTTGAGTCACCAATGCCAGTACAGGAAGAAGTTATCCCTTATTTACTCGGAAACAAGAATGATGTGGTAGCACTTGCACAGACCGGAACGGGCAAGACTGCCGCATACGGTATCCCTGTGCTGCAGAAGCTCGACCCTAACGACCGTTCCACTCAGGCTCTTATCCTCTCGCCGACAAGAGAGCTTTGCCTACAGATTTCCGACGACTTGAACGATTTCGGAAAGTATATCGAAGGACTGCACGTTGTTCCCGTATATGGAGGAACTTCCATACAGAACCAGATTCATTCCCTCCGCCACGGAGCACAGGTGATTGTTGCCACTCCAGGACGACTCATCGACCTTATGAACCGCGGGGCAGCGAAGCTCGACAACGTGAAGAACGTGGTGCTCGACGAGGCTGACGAGATGCTTAACATGGGATTCTCCGACAGCATCAACGAGATTTTCGACGGTATTCAGACTGACGACCGCAACACGCTGCTCTTCTCTGCCACCATGAGTAAGGAGATTGAGAAGATTGCACAGAATTACCTGCACAACGCAAAGGAGATTGTGGTGGGCAGCCGCAACGAGGGAGCCGAACACGTGAACCATATATATTATATGGTAAACGCCAAGGACAAGTATCTTGCCCTGAAGCGTATCGTGGATTTCTACCCGAAGATTTATGCTATCATATTCTGCCGCACGAAGCGCGAGACTCAGGAAATTGCCGACAAGCTGATTCACGACGGATATAATGCGGAGTCGCTCCACGGCGACCTCTCGCAGCAACAGCGCGACCTGACGATGCAGAAGTTCCGCCAGCACTTGACGCAGTTGCTCGTGGCTACCGACGTGGCAGCTCGCGGACTTGACGTTGACGACCTGACGCATGTGATAAACTACGGACTGCCCGATGATACCGAGAGCTACACTCACCGCAGCGGACGAACGGGACGCGCCGGCAAGAACGGTACGTCGATTTCTATCATCCACTCTCGTGAGCGCGGCAAGATGCGCGCTATAGAGAAGGTGATACAAAAGAGCTTCGTGGAGGGTAAGATTCCGTCGGCTGAGGAGATTTGCAAGAAGCAGCTATATAAGGTGATGGACCAAATCGTGAAGGCTGACGTGAACGAGGAGGAGATTGAACCGTTTATGGCTGACATCAACCGCTACTTTGAATATATCGACAAGGAGGATATCATAAAAAAAATCGTAAGCATGGAGTTCGGCAAATTCCTTGCATACTATGCCGATGCTCCGGAAATTCAGGCCCCCTCTGGCTCTGCCAAGGGGGAGAGACGTGACCGCAAGCGTGGCGACGGCAGTAAGCGCGAACCGCGCAAGGCGGAGGCTGGCTACCAGAAGCTGTTTATCAATCTCGGCAAGAAAGACGGTTTCTATCCGGGCGAGATAATGCAGTTTCTTAACCGCAACATGAAGAGTCGTCAGGAAGTGGGACATATCGATTTGCTGGAGCGTTTCTGCTATATCGAGGTTCCTGAGAAGGATGCAAAGAAGGTGATGCGCGCCATTGACGGAACTACATACAAGGGTCGCGACGTGCGCTGCAACGATGCTGAAGACACAGGAAAGCCTGCAGGACGCCGTTCTTCATCAAGAGGCAGCAAGGACGGAGGTCGCTCTTACGGCAGCGATAAGGAGAAGCCGGCGCGTCGTGGCAAGAAACGCGATGAAAACGATGATTTTGGCAAGTTCGAGAAGAAGTCGAAGCGCAAGAATGCTGCAACGAAAAACGATGAAAACGGTAAATTCGGCAGCAACGGCGGTTTCAACGATAACGGCAACGAAACCGACTGGCGCCAGTTTTTCAAGGGTAACGACATAAAGCTCGTGGGCGATGAGCCTGACTTCTCTGAAGAGGGATGGGCAAGACGCAAGCCAAAGAAGAAATAAAACAAAAAAGTTTTTCCTCATTTTACCCTCACACCCTCACCAAAACACCCACAACCCCCTGTTTATCGGCATTACAGATGGTGAGGGTAAGTGTGAGGATAGATGGTGTACCCTCACCACAATTCGTATGTAAATTTGCACCATACAACACGCCTAATCCCAAAATTCAATGTTTTTTTAGGATTATAATCCCAAAAGTTATATGGAATTTTGGGATTAGGCATTTTTTTTATACCTTTGCCATATTAAAAAAGAATGCGATTATGATAAAACGACAGCTACAGGAAAAAATCGAAACAAGGATATTTGCCGGCAAAGCGATAATAGTAATCGGGGCAAGGCAAGTAGGGAAGAGTACCCTCTTCAAAATGATTATCGACAAACAGAATTTGCCGACCTTACAACTGAATTGTGATGAACCAGAGACAAGAGACATGCTCAGCAATACAAATATCGCCAAGCTGCGCCTTCTTATCGCCAACAATAGGATTGTCGTGATAGACGAAGCACAGAGAGTAGAGAACATAGGCATGACCTTAAAACTTATAACGGATAATTTTCCTGACATCCAGCTGCTCGTTACGGGGTCGTCATCGTTTGAATTGCAAGACAAGCTCAACGAACCACTTACCGGACGAAAGTTTGAATATCATCTTTTTCCTATATCAACAGCAGAAATATTGAAAAGTGAAGGACTGCTAAAGGTAAACCAGACTCTTGAGCAAAGACTCATATTCGGTTCGTATCCCGATATAATAACCCATGCGAATGATGCTAAAGAACTGCTAACAAATCTTGCCGGCAGTTATTTATATAAAGACTTACTGTCGCTCGACAGCGTGCGCCGTCCTGCTCTACTCGGCAAGATTCTCATAGCTATAGCCCTACAAGTATGCAGCGAAGTATCATATAATGAGATTGCACAAACTGTAGGCACCGACAATAAGACAGTAGAGAAATATATTGATCTACTTGAGAAATGCTACATCATATTCAAGCTCGGTGCCTTTAGCCGAAACCTACGTACGGAACTCAAGAAGAGCAGGAAAATATATTTCTACGACAATGGCATAAGGAATGCCATCCTTAACAACTTCGCTCCTCTATCGCTTCGCCAAGACACTGGTGCCCTATGGGAGAATTTCATCATAAGTGAACGAATTAAACACAACCAATATTCAGGTAAATATGTCAACAGTTATTTCTGGCGCACTACAACACAGCAGGAAATTGACTATATTGAGGAATGTGACGGACAATTCTCTCTGTTCGAGATGAAATGGAATCCACGTCGTGGCAGCACGAAATTTCCCGCTTCTTTCGAAACTGCATATGACGTAAAGGAAAAATTCGTAATAACGCCTGATAACTGGATCGAACATATTGTATAATAAGTTCTACGACATAAGCTATATACGACCACAAAAGTCCCCACAGCAACAAACATGCTGTGGGGACTTTTTATTTTTTTAGTAAAACCAATTACCCTATCATTACCCAAATAAGGTAATCTCTCCTTCCCTCCCTTCGGGAGGGCCAGGGTGGGTTTCCGGATGAATTTCCCGGGTGGGTTTTATAAATTAATCAAGATGATCGAGCGAATCATTGAAATCCTTCGGCTCGCGGTCTGCCATCGGGTCGTGGAAGTCATTGTTGTTCTGCTCGCCACCACGATGCTCAAAGCGACGTGGCTCTCCGCCGTTGCGCTCTGGACGCGGACGACGCTCACCGCGAGGACGGCGCTCGCCACGCTCTGGACGCGGACGGCGCTCACGCTCTACATATCCCTCTGGTTTCGGGATAAGCACACGGTGAGAGAGTTTATATTTGCCAGTCTTCGGGTCAATCTCAAGGAGTTTCACCTTAATTTTGTCGCCTTCCTTCAAACCAGCCTCTTCAACAGTCTCAAGACGCTTCCAGTCGATTTCCGAGATATGGAGCAGTCCGTCCTTGCCCGGCATAATCTCTACGAAGCAGCCGTAAGGCATGATAGAGCGGATAGTTCCTTCGTAAACCTCGCCAACCTCAGGGATGGCAACGATAGCGCGAATCTTAGAGATAGCCTTGTCGATGCTCTCCTTGTTTGGAGCGCTTACCTGAACCTTGCCTACGCCATCAGTCTCGTCGATAGTTACGGTAGCTCCAGACTCTTCCTGAATCTGCTGGATAATCTTTCCGCCCGGGCCGATAACAGCTCCGATGAACTCCTTAGGAATATCGAATGCCTCGATACGTGGCACCTGAGGCTTGAGCTCAGCGCGTGGTTCAGCGATAGTATCAGTAAGTTTGCCGAGGATATACTCACGACCTTCCTTTGCCTGCATAAGAGCCTTCTCGAGAATCTCGAAGCTCAGTCCGTCGCACTTGATATCCATCTGTGTGGCAGTAAGTCCATCTTTCGTACCAGTGGTCTTGAAGTCCATGTCGCCCAAGTGGTCCTCGTCGCCGAGGATATCGCTCAATACGGCATACTTGTCTTCGCCCGGGTTCTTGATAAGACCCATTGCGATACCTGATACAGGTTTCTTCATCGGAACGCCGGCATCCATCAGAGCCAAAGTTCCGGCACATACTGTTGCCATTGACGAAGAACCGTTAGACTCGAGAATCTGCGATACGAGACGTACTGTGTAAGGATAGTCCTCTGGAATCTGTCCCTTCAGAGCGCGCCATGCCAAGTGGCCGTGACCAATCTCGCGGCGGCCTACGCCACGCTGAGCCTTAGCCTCGCCGGTACAGAATGGAGGGAAGTTATAGTGGAGGAGGAAGCGCATGTAGCTCTTGTCGAGCACATCGTCTACCATCTTCTCGTCGAGTTTTGTTCCGAGAGTACAGGTGGTCAGCGACTGTGTCTCACCACGAGTGAAGATAGAGCTTCCGTGAGGCATTGGCAGCGGAGAAACCTCGCACCAGATAGGGCGAATCTCGTTTGTCTTTCTGCCGTCGAGACGGATACCCTCGTCGAGGATACAACGGCGCATTGCGTCGCGCATCACATCGTGGTAGTATTTGTCCATCAGGGCAGCCTTCTCCTCAAGCTCATCCTCTGTGAGGTCGGTGTGGGCAGCATTGTAAGCCTCCTGGAAGTCAGCCAGAATCTTGTCGAATGCATCCTGACGAGCCTGCTTGTCGAGAGCCTCCTTCACTACCTCGTATGCCTTAGGATAGAGTTCGTCGTTGATCTGCTTGCGCAAATCCTCGTCGTTCACCTCGTGGCAATACTCGCGCTTAACGTCGGTGCCGAGTTCCTTGGATAGCTCTGTCTGCAACTCACACATTGGCTTGATTGCCTCCTGTGCAGCCTTAAGGGCTCCGAGCAGATCCTGCTCCGAAACTTCTTTCATCTCGCCCTCAACCATCATGATGTTCTCTGCCGATGCACCTACCATGAGGTCCATGTCGGCTTCCTTCATCTGCTCGAAGGTCGGGTCGATTACGTATTCTCCATTGATGCGTGCCACACGTACTTCAGAAATCGGGCACTCGAAAGGAATATCTGAACATGCCAGTGCGCATGATGCTGCGAAACCTGCGAGGGCATCCGGCTGGTCAACTCCGTCGGCTGAGAAGAGAATGATGTTTACATACACCTCAGCATGGAAGTCGGCTGGGAAGAGCGGGCGCAGGGCGCGGTCTACGAGTCGGCATGTAAGAATTTCATTGTCGCTTGCTTTGCCTTCGCGCTTGGTGAATCCGCCCGGAAAACGTCCGGCAGCGGCATACTGTTCTCTGTACTCGACCTGCAAAGGCATGAAATCTGTTCCGGGAACTGCATCTTTTGCGGCACAAACAGTGGCGAGCAATACGGTGTTGCCCATACGGAGCACACAAGAACCGTCGGCCTGTTTTGCCACTTTCCCGGTTTCAATGCTGATGGTTCTGCCATCAGGCAATTGAACTGTTTTCGTAATTACGTTCATCTAAAAAAACTTATTGTTTTAACAACATCTGTTATATAATTCGATATAAATCATGCAAATATAAGCATTTATGCGTAAACAAAAGAGAAAACGCCGATTTATTTTCTTTTTTTATGAATTGCGTCTGTTCTATTCTCTTTTTTACTAACATTTTTCGAATTTCTTTCACCCGGCATATAACTGTTTAGCTCGCTGCAATTTGCGGTGAAGGATTTTTAGTTGCTGAAACTTCCTTATAGGAAACATAAACAATAGTTGCACCAAAGGTGCAGCTATCTTGCACTTTTGGTGCAGTATAGAAGCACCGATGCCAAATGGTTATACCTCCTCGCACACCAC
>DCBP01000006.1:7318-21363 GCA_002314055.1 Prevotella sp. UBA1104 | reverse complement strand
CGTCAAATTGGACAACCTATTTCTAAACTGCAATAAATTATCATCCGCTTCATTTGAAAACATTGAAAAAATAGGAGATAATGCTTTCTGGAATTGTTTCAGCCTAATACAATTTACAATACCATCAGAATTAAAGTCTTTATCAAGTTCGTCTTTTAGGTTCGATGATGTCACTCTAAAATGTTACGTCGTAAACCCTGATGATATTAAAGTAAAAGGAAACATATATACCACCCCTAAAAGAATCTATGTGCCAAAATCATCACTGGAAGATTACAAAAACACAAATCCATGGGCTAATTTTGCAGACCGTATCTATCCAATGGGTGAAACGCCAATAACTAAAATCAATCTTCCGGAGACGGCTCGCATCAAGGTAAAAGGCGAAGAAGGCAAAATTCAGCTCATTCCAACTATCAGCCCTGAAAATGCAGACATACAGACTTTAGAATGGAGTAGTAGCGACGAAAGCATTGTAACTGTTGATAAAGATGGCTATGTTGTGGGAGTGAATGTGGGTGAAGCTGTTATTACTGCAAAAGCTATGGATGGTTCCGAAGTCAGCACCAATTGTAAGGTAACTGTAGGTGCGCTGAATTTGGAAAGTATCTCATTTTGGGGAATGCCATCTAAAATAGACGTAGGTAAATATATAGAAAAAGTTACAGAAAAGGTTAGATTTTACCCGGAAGACGCAGACTATACAAGTTTGAACATTGAAACATCAGACCCTACCGTGCTTAGATATTATAATACAGATAAGTTGTATGCCAAAAAGGCTGGTAGTGCAACAGTAACGGCCACTGCGACGCTACCAGACAATACAACTGTTTCCACTTCATGCTACATTAATGTTATAGGAACAACAAACATAGAAAACAATTCTTCTGATGAAATGAGTATCAACGTTAATGCATATACGCTTAAAATATCGGGAGTTGATGATGGTGCACCTATCACAGTTGCATCAGCTCAAGGTAGTATGATTTATCATGGCACGTTACATACCTGCAAACTACCTGGAGCTGGCGTCTATATTGTGAATATAAGCGGCAAAGCCTTGACGGTAACTGTAAAATAAGAATTTAAAGAAACAAAAGCTCTAAACTAAAAAACGTACCAGTTTTCCCAACATCAGCTGCTTTGGAAAAATTGGTACGTTTTTCTTTTACAGAATAAAATCACACATCCACTCTACCCCACCTGTATCTGCGCCGCCTTCTCTACCAGCACTCCCGACTGGCGACCGGCTACGTAGCGCATCGGACCTTGCCCGTTGTGGATGAGATTGTCGAGATAGACAGGCTCGTTGTTGATGAAGAGATGACAGGTGAAGGTGTCGCCAATACTTAGTTTGGTGTTTACCGCCTCGACGATGCGGAACTCACCGTGACCGAGATGCTCAATAAGACAGCAGCGGTCGGGCAACCAGCTCATGCGAAGGAGCTGCCCCTCGTAAAGATAGTCGGCATCTATCTTGCCGCCAAGACATAAGCCGCTCTGCAGCTCCTCGTTGCAGGCGTTGGAACAGAAGTCGTCGAAATCGCGGAAGAGGACGAAGCGCGAGAGCACGTCGAGGGTAAAGCGGCGCGGCTTGACGCCTTCGTCGCAATAGCCCCACATGCGGCGTAGTGTCGTAGAACTGATACGCTCACGAGTGCGGTCGAAGAGGATGTCGCTGAGGGCGACAAAATCACCATGCGTCTGAAGTTTGCGGTTGAGCATAGCTTCAACTCTAAGAACGAGATTGTGTATCATACGTATTCTTTTATATTCTTGAACTTGCCCCACTCCGAATGGCGGTAGGCTTGGATACTGCCACGTGGCACATAGAGAGTAACGCTCTGGAAATGGGAGGAATCGAAAATCTTGGTTATATCGGTTTTCCACATGTCGTTGCCGATGGCATACGGGGTTTTAGAACGAAGACAGAGTGCGTCAAGGCTCGTACAGCCCTTAAACGCCCCTTTCATGACATGCAGCATATTGTCGGGGAAAACGACACAACGTAAATTTCTATGATTACTGAAAGCCTTGAAAGTAACCTCTGTTACATTGTATTTAATGCCCTGATACTCCACGTGTGGCGGTATTTCTACACACGAGTCAACATCATCGGTACTCGCAACCGTAACCTGTCCGCCGCCCCACGACTGAAACCTAAGATACCCGATTTTGAAATCGGCAACGATATTGTAAGTCTGTCGCGGTCCAGCCAGTTCATGATAGGCATAACTTACCCCCCCCGAAACGAAAACAAGAAGTAAGACGATGCATGCCACATGAAGTCTGTGGCGCACGGAACGCAAGGCATTCCGCATAGAAGCAACATCCTCGAAACGTTTGTTGATGGGGGCATGACAAGAATTAATCACTCGTCGGTAAATCCAGCTGATATCCATCAGTTGCAATATACAGCCAAGACTGTAGATATCGTTACGGCTGTCGGGAACCGAACCGTTAGACTGTTCGGGAGCGATAAAGCCCACGGAGCCGGCAGGCTGTTTGAACACGGCATAGCTGTCGGTATCAGCAAGTCCGAAATCGATAAGCTTCACGTTCTGTCCGTTTCTGGTCACCATAACATTCTCCGGTTTCAAGTCGCGGTGAACCACCTGCCGCTGGTGAACAAACTCAACGGCATCAAGCAGTTGTGAGAAGATGCGGCGTTTCTCCCGACATGAATGTTTCAGTGTCAGCCACTGCCTCAGAGTAAGTCCGTCGACCCACTCCATTATGATACACTCGCCATAGCCTTCAATATTCTCCATCCCGCATACATCAACAATATAATGGCTTTTAAGACCGTTGAGAATATTATGCTCCTTATGCAATAGCTCCTGATACACGAAATCGTTGCGATACTCCGTTTTCAGTCCTTTCAGCATCCACCATTGTCCGTCGCGTTTAGCGCGAAGGAGCATGGAAAAACCTTCCGAGGGTATCTCCTGTATATCCACAAATACATTAGAGATATAGATATCCTCTGGCGGAACGAATCCTGAAGTATTGCATTTATCAGTCATCGGAATGCTTGTGCTATTGTCTGCTTTAAGTATTATTAAGTAACTTTTTGCAAAGGTATACATTTTATATATATTTGCAATAGAAAATTTCAGATTTTATTTTACATAAAAAAAGCATTGCATGCAAACGCCCGAAGCGTTTGGGCGAAACGCCTGAAGCGTTTGGGCGAAACACCCGAAGCGTTTGGGCGAAACGCCCGAAGCGTTTGGGCGGAACATAACGGATTTCTAATTAACAGCACACATTGTTCGTTTTTTCCATAAAATAATATATAAATTGTCCGTTTAAAGATTTCATAACATACATTGTTTTGCTCTTTTACCAAAAGAAAGTATATTTGCACAATATTATAAAAAGAAAAGAGTTATTATAATTAAGGTAAAAAAATAAAAAACAAAAGAAGATATGAACAAGAAATTTTTGATTCCCGTAGTAGTTGTAGTTCTGCTGCTCATCGGCGGCATTGCGTATCTCACAATGAGTCTGCACAATGAAAAGCAGGCAAACAAGGAGATGCAGGAACTTGCCGAACTCGACAAGAAGGAAATGGAAAACGAATATCAGCAGTTTGCCGACCAGTATTCGGAGATGAAAACAAAGATAAACAACGACTCGCTCGTGGCTCAGCTCACTCAAGAGCAGCTCAAGACGGAAGAGCTGCTGAAGGAACTGAAGAGCGTGAAGAGCACCGACGCAAGGGAGATAGCCCGACTAAAGAAGGAGCTCGCCACTTGTCGTGCCGTAATCCGCAGCTATGTGTTGGAGATTGACTCGCTGAACCGTCTAAACCAGAACCTTACGGCAGAGAATACCCGCGTAAAGGGACAGTATGCCGAGGCTACACGCCAGATTGAAGGACTGAATTCCGACAAGGCATCGCTCTCGGAGAAGGTTGCCATCGCAGCACAGCTCGATGCCAACGGCATCACTATGACGGCAAAGAAGAAGGGAAGCGCAAAGAAGAACGCCAAGAAGATAAAGGATGCAAAGCTCATCACCGTTAGCTTCAACATAGCAAAGAACGTTACGGCACAGAACGGACAGAGAACTCTCTACGTGAGGGTTACGACGCCGGCGGGCAGCGTGATGGGAGCAAGCGGCTCATTCAACTACGAAAACCGCTCGCTACAGTATTCTATGCGCAAGACTATCGAATATACAGGCAACGAAACACCGGTAACGCTCTACTGGAACGTGAACGAACCGCTTAATCCGGGAACATACAACGTTAGCGTGTTTGCCGACGGAAATATGATAGGATCAAGAAACTTCTCTTTTAACTGAGCCAGATAACAACACAGAAAGCGACAAAGGATGAACAGAATATTATCAATAATAGCTCTTGCAACAGCGGCAGTATCGGCATCGGCACAGCAAAATGTGCTGACGCTCGACAGTTGCCGGCAGATGGCTCTGGGCAACAACAAGACGCTGACGGCATCGAAAGTGCAGCGCACCATGGCTGAGCAGACTCGCAAGGCTGCCAGGACGAAATACCTGCCCCACCTCGACGTTGTAGGCGGAGCGGTATTCTCGAGCAAGGAGATTTCTATTCTCAACAACACGCAGAAAAATACTCTAAACAGTATCGGCACAAACCTCGGCGGACTGCTCGGTATCAGCGACCCGAAGGTGACGGGCGCACTGGACAAGATAGGACAGGACGTTACCGATGCCTTCCGCACTAACAACCGACAGATGTATATGGTGTCGGCTATGGTAACGCAACCTGTGTATATGGGCGGTGCCATAACGGCTGCTAACCGCATAGCCGACATAACGGAAACTATGGCGGCTAATAAAGAGGAAGTGAGCCGGCAGACGATACTCCACGACATCGACCAGACTTACTGGACGGTGGTGTCGTTGCGACACAAACAGAAACTCGCCGACAGCTATCTTTCTCTCGTAAAGAAACTCGACAGCGATGTGGCGAAGATGATTAAGGAGGGCGTGGCAACACGCGCCGACGGACTGAAGGTGAACGTGAAGGTGAACGAGGCTGAGATGCAGGTTACGCAGGTGGAGGACGGACTGTCGCTTGCCAAGATGCTCTTGTGTCAGCTCTGCGGCATGCCTACGGAATCAACGATAACTCTTGCCGACGAGAATTCTGAAAGTATCTCGCTCGGCGACGCCGTGGCTATAGGCGACACGGCACAGGCTATCGACCGACGTCCGGAGATGAATCTCCTGCAGAATGCCGTAGACCTGAGTAAACAGGCAACTAAACTTGTGCGCTCGGCTTTCTTGCCGCAAGTATTGGTTACCGGCGGATACCTGATGACAAATCCTAACCTTTACGACGGATTCACGAAGAAATTTGCCGGAGTATGGAATGTTGGCGTTATGGTTCGCATACCGGTTTGGAACTGGATGGAGGGCACATATAAAGTGCGCGCTGCCAAGGCTGCCACTACTATTGCCAAACTCGAGATGGACGACACAAGGGAGAAAATCGGTTTGCAGGTGAGTCAGAGCAACTTTAAACTGAACGAGGCTTACAAGAAACTTGCCATGGCAAAAAAGAACGTGGAGAAGGCTGAAGAGAATCTGCGCTGCGCAAATGTCGGTTTCAAGGAGGGTGTGCTCCAGACCACCGACGTCATGGAGGCACAGACAGCTTGGATGCAGGCTCAGTCGCAGAAGATTGACGCCGAAGTGGATGTAAAGATTTCTCAGGTCAACCTGAAGAAGGCACTTGGAATTTTGAATTAAGAGTTTAGAATTAAGAATGTAGAATTAGCATTTATGGAAAATAAAGCACAGAAAAATAGCATAATCCTTGCCATCGCAGGTTTCACGGCAGTGGTTGTCGTGGCTGGACTTATAGGATATTTCACGCTCGGAAAGAGCGAAGACGTTATACAGGGAGAGATTGAGGTTTCGGAATACAGAGTTTCGAGCAAGGTGCCCGGTCGTATTCTTGAACTCCGCGTCAAAGAGGGCGACTACGTCCATGTTGGCGATACTCTCGCCATTCTCGATGCTCCAGAAGTGGAAGCAAAGAAGACTCAGGCTCAGAGTGCCGAGGATGCGGCATCGGCTATGAAGCTGATGGCTGACAACGGGGCACGCCAACAGCAGATACAGGGTGCCTACGAGGTTTGGCAGCAGGCCAAGGCAGGTCTTGAGATTGCAAAGAAGACTTACGACCGCGTGCAGCGTCTCTTCAACGAGGGAGTGATGAGTGCACAGAAGCGCGACGAGGCGTTTGCTCAGTTCAAGGCTTACGAGGCTCAGGAGAAAGCAGCTAAGAGCCAGTATGACATGGCCAAGGAAGGTGCCCGCAAAGAGGAGCGCATGGCGGCTGCTGCCCAGGTGAACAGGGCGAAGGGTGCTGTTCAAGAGGTTAGCTCGTATATCAACGAAACGGTGCAGGTGGCTCAGGTTGAGGGCGAAGTGAGTGATGTCTACCCTAAGGTGGGCGAACTTGTAGGCACGGGCTCTCCTATCATGAGCATTTCTATTATGAGTGATGTATGGGGAACGTTCAACGTGCGCGAGGATCAGCTCAACGGACTGAAGATTGGTTCGGAATTCACAGCTTTCTCTCCGGCCTTCAAGAAGGATATCAAGATGAAGGTGTATTATATAAAGGATCAGGGCAGCTATGCCGTATGGAAGGCAACAAAGAGCAATGGTCAGTATGACCTGAAGACTTTTGAGGTGAAAGCGCGCCCTGTTACGAAGTTCGACGGACTGAGACCGGGAATGACGCTGGTGATGAAGTGATACCCACCCTGACCTTTATAACCCACCCTGACCCTCCCTAAGGGAGGGTATATAACCCACCCTAACCCTCCCTAAGGGAGGGAATAAAGATACTCTATTATAATAACTTGATATTACTAAAGGGAAGGATGTTACTCTTTTAGTTATTGAAGTTGAGATTGAAATGATAAAGGACCTATTGAATACGGCAAGACGGGAATGTGGAATCATATTCACTACTCCTGTATATATAATATGTATGGTGGTGCTGCCACTGTTCGTGATGATTTTCTTCACCACGCTGATGAATCAGGGACAGCCTAACGAGATGCCGGTCGGGATTGTTGATCTCGACAATACAGCCACTACTCGCAGCATGACGCGAAAGCTCGACGCATTTCAGAACACGCATGTCGTGGCATATTATAATAATGTAGACGAGGCGCGCCTTGCTATGCAACAGAACAAGATTTACGGGTTTATGTATTTCCCAAAGGGAACTACAGATGAATTGCTCTCTTCGCGACAGCCTAAGATTTCGTTTTATTACAGCTATACGTCGCTTACGGCAGGGGCTTTACTGTATAAGGATCTGAAGACGATTGCGACTTTAGGGTCTGCCGGTGTAGGCTCCGCCACGATGTCGGCAAAGGGTTTCACGCAGAAGCAGATTATGGCTTTTCTTCAACCTATTGCCATCGACATGCATGCCGTTACAAACCCGTGGACTAACTACAATTTTTATTTGAGCACTATGCTCATCCCAGGATGTCTGATGCTCTTTATCTTTCTTATCACGCCATATTCTTTAGGCACGGAACTGAAGTTCGACCGGGCACAGAAACTTCTTGCCACTGCCGGCAACAACACTTGGGCTATGCTTTTGGGTAAACTACTGCCGCAGACGCTGATATTCCTCACGATGTTTTATGTCTATTCTTTTTATGTATATGGCATGTTGGGATTTCCGCATAATGGCGGCACATGGCATATTCTGTTGCTCGGACTGCTTGCAGTTACTGCTTCGCAAGGTTTCGGGGCATTTATGTTTGGCCTTATGCCGTCGCTCAGAATGTCGATGAGCACCTGTTCGCTGTGGGCAGTATTGAGCTTCTCGCTCGTTGGCACGGCTTTCCCCGTCTTCGCCATGGATCCGGCTCTTGAGGGCATTGCCCAGATGTTTCCGCTGAGACATTATTTCCGTATTTACCAAACGAGCGTATTTAATGATTTTCCGCTGTCGTATGTTTGGATTAACATAGTATGCATGATTGTCTTCACGGCTTTACCTATTCTCGTTGCCGGAAATATCAAGAAGGCAATGAGAGAGTTTAAGTATATGGATTAAAAGCCCCTCCCCCGCGCCGACTGATAGTCGGCTTCCCCCTCCCCGATGGAGAGGGGAGTGATTACCAAGGAGTGGATGTCAGAATGATGAAGGGAGTAATTACCCCAAAGGTAAATGTTGAAGTGATGAATGAGAAATGCGATAATAGATTAAATTTATAATACGAATATAAAAATAAATCATACAGAAATGAATAATAAGAACTCAAAAGAGGATTCAAAGCATACTACTCCCCTCTCCTCGCGGGGAGGGGCTGGGGGTGGGGCTTTAAAGCATACTACTCCCCTCTCCTCACGGGGAGGGAGAAGCCGACTGTTAGTCGGCGCGGGGGAGGGGCTTTACATCTGCCTCAAGGAACTGAAGAACGTATTGAAAGACCAGGGCGTGCTGATGTTCCTGATCATCGTTCCCCTCGCCTACCCTCTTTTGTATTCGTGGATATACAACAACGAGGTGACAAGAGAGGTGCCGGTGGCTGTGGTCGACCGCTCACACAGTCAGATGAGTCGAGAGTTCACCCGCATGCTCGATGCTTCGCCAGATACTAAGGTTGCCGTAAAGTGCAACAGTCTGGAGGAGGCTAAAGACCGTGTGGGCAGGGGCGATGCATACGGCGTGGTATATTTCCCCGAGGATTTCCAGACCAGACTGAACCGCATGGAGCAGACACATGTTGGCGTATATTGCGACATGAGTCTTATGCTTGCCTACAAGGCGATATTCCAGACCTGTACGGCAATTCAGGGCAACTTGAATTCAAAGATACAGATTGAGCTTTCGGGCAACTTCACTAATCGCGAGAACGAGATAACAACAAAGCCACTCGACTTCGAGGAGGTGCCGATATTCAACAACACTGCGGGCTACGGCAATTTTATCATCCCCGGAGTGCTGATTCTAATTATCCAGCAGACGCTGTTGCTCGGTGTGGGCATGGCGGCAGGAACGGCACGAGAGCGCAACAACTATGGGTTCCTCGTTCCGGTAGACCGTCATTACCGTGGTGTGATGCGCATCATCTGGGGCAAAGCGATGGCGTATTTCATGATTTATACCATCATGGCGGCATATCTGCTGTGCGCCGTACCGCGGATATTCAACTTCATCAGCCTTATCAATGGCAAGGAACTTATTCTCTTCTGTCTACCGTTCCTCTTGGCATGCATCTTCTTCAGTATGACGCTGTCGGCACTGATGCGATACAGGGAGAACGTGATGCTGCTCGTGGTGTTCTCTTCCGTTCCGCTATTGTTCATGTCGGGAGTGTCGTGGCCACAGAGCAATATCCCGTCGTTCTGGCAGGGAGTGTCATGGCTATTCCCGAGCACCTTCGGCATCCGCGGCTTCGTCAGGATGAACTCCATGGGAGCAACACTCACGGATGTAGCTACGGAATACCGTGCGCTGTGGATTCAGGTGGTGGTATATTTCGTTCTTGCCCACGAGGTTTACCGCTTCCAGATTGGTAAGGCAAGACAGATGATTAAGGAGAAGCTGAAAGATATAAAAAACAAATAAAAAAGTTTTTTTGATTTTTACCCTCACACCCTCACCAACAGCCTTGAAACCGCCTGTTTATCGTGCTTTCAAGGTGTGAGGGTAAGGGTGAGGGGTGGTGAGGGTAAGTGTGAGAGTAAAACACTTGCTTAACAAAGATAAAGTAGCACTTTATGCTGACAATACAAGGCTTTATATTTATAAAGCATAGCTTGGATAACACGTAGTGCCAGTTAATAAATAGGAGATATAACCAGTATATTTCATAGGATGATATAATGTGTATTACACTATGAAGTAAGCAATATAGACACAAACGCAATACCCTTGATATGCATATTTAAATACCGATTTGCAAATCAAGGGTCTTTTGTATGGGGGGAAATTGTGGAAAATATGGGGGAATATCATACAACCTTAAATAATAAAGGCACAAATCCTAAGCGGGATAAAATAATCCTAATACCTTTGCCGCCGTTGAAAATATCAAATTATTAACTAATAAGCAAAATGAAGAAAAATTTTCTTAGTATGCTCCTTCTGTGGGTATGCTTGGTCATGGGGACAATCCCGGCTGAGGCACAACAGAGAAGTAGCAGTTCTGACGAGGAAACAATTCTCTCGTTCATGGTAAACAAAGGACAGGACATTACAATCGACGCTGTAAAAGATGTAGACATGTCTCAATATGCTACAATTACAGGAGGAACAGTCGTTTTCCACTGTGGAAAAGCTAACCAGCAAATCCTCAGCCAAAATGGTTATATGATAACCCATGGTAGTGGGGGACATTATCTCAAAGTTACATTAAACGACGGCAAAACATTTAAAGAAGGAGACAAAATTACAGCATCTTTCTACAAAAATGAAATTCACACAGGATATTACACCTTTACACAAAAAGGAAGTGATGTAAGCAACCTTGATGACAACCGCCAATATACAGTAACATCATCAGATGCAGGAAAAAACACATTCTATATTTACCGTGGTTCAAAAATTAACAACACATATGGAAATCTTACAGAAATAGTTATTACAAGAGCATCATCAGCTCCTAAACTAACCTCCCTCATCATCGGTGAAACCAATATACTGTCAGCAATCGAGGGCAACACATATACATACGATGTAACATCATACAATGATATTCCAACAGTAGCAGCCACGGCAAATGAAGCAGGCACAGCAGAAGTTACACAGGCTTCTGCGGACAATGGCTATAAGGCAACAGTTGTCTTGAAAAACAAAAACACCGGCGAAACTGTTGAGACATATACTATCACATTCAACAAACTGAGCATTATAGGAGGAAAGACATTTACATGGACAACAGGCGACGGAACTACAGAAACTCTTAGCGACGGAACAGACTACAAGTCAATACGCTATTCTACGGTAAATCCGGCATTTGCCATCAAATCGAAAAAAGGAAACGTATACAGCGACAGCCGCTTCAAAGCAAGCGAAGGAGCTGACAATATGTGGGCATTTACAATACCAAGCAATGCTATCGTCTCAAAGATAGAATTTCTAAACTGTAGCGAAAACTACTATAAATACAACGGCGACGAGACAAAAGACGTAACTACCACATTTAATGTGGCAAGCGAAGGATCTACAGTCATTACAACTGATGCCAATGGCGAAGTACTGAAATATCTCTCAAAAGGACAGACAATAACGTCTACCATCACCAACCATCAGGCTGGAACCCCAATAACATTCTATGCAGACGGCGGTTCACAGCTTGCATTCTCTGGAGCAATCATTTACTACTCTGTAACCGACAACGGCAATCTTTCGCTCTTGAGCCAGAGCATAGAGAATGGAGCTACAGTAGAAAAGAACGGAAGCGTTACTTTCACCTTCGACAACGACATAGAACTTACAGACAACGAGGCTGTAAGAGTTAACGGAGAGAAAGTAAGAACAGCAACAAAAGGTTCTACCATAACTGCATACTATTGGAATCTGCCTTACAACAGTAGCAACACTATCTCTTTGAAAGCAAATAGCGTGAAAGATGCTTTCGACAACAAATACGACAAGGACATCACACTAACAGTAAAAGTTGGAGAAAAACCTGCTGTCGAAAAGAAGGTATATGACTATGTTGTAGGTAATGCTGATGAACTCGACGCTGCAATCAAGGAACTTCAAACAACAAATAAGACTGCCGATGCAAAGCGAAAAACAATATTCCTGAAGAACGGCAACTATACATACGGCACGTTGACCGGTTCATATCAGCACAATGTCTCGCTTAATATCGACAATTGGAACAATATCTACAATGTGTCACTTATCGGCGAGAGCAAGGACGGAGTTATCATCGAAGGAATTACCGACGGAATAACATCATCAACATTTGAACTCGGTAAAGGAACAGGCAACTATCTGCAAGACCTTACAATCCGCAACAAATATGACTTCCGCGCTGAAACTTTCAAAGGCGTAAGCTGTGCTGTAACCGGCGGTAACAAGGCTATATTGAAGAACGTGGCGATGCAGGCAAGTCAAGACACTTACGTAACAGGAGACAGAACATACCTTGAAGACTGCGACATCTACGGCACGACAGACTTCATCTGTGGAGGCGGCGACATTTTCTTTGAACGTTGCAACCTTATACTCGGAAACAAAAGCGGCAACATCATTGTAGCTCCTAATACGGATGCTACTAAGGAATGGGGCTACGTGTTCCAAAACAGTACAGTGAAAGCCGATGAGGGAGCAACAAATGTAGCCGACAAGAACTGGCACCTCGGAAGACCATGGCAGAACGAACCGCGAGCTTACTTCCTTAATACAAAAATGGATGTACTATGTTCCGATGCCGGCTGGACAAACATGGGCAATCTTACAACTCATTTCTACGAATACAACTCAGTTGACAAGGACGGCAAGACAATCGACCTATCAACGAGAAAGAACTCCCCCACCTCACTAAACCAGTACACTCCTGTACTCACCGATGAAGAGGCAAAGGAATTTACAGCACACAACGTTGTAGGTGGAACTGATGCATGGGACGCTCCAAGTTACACACAGCAGACTGCAAAACCTGAGCTGAAATACACCGACGGAAAACTGACTTGGATATCTATAGATAATGCCCGTTGCTATGCAATATTCAAAAATGGCGAATACATAGACAATACCACATCTTGCGAATATCCTGCCGACGATATCACAGCCAATTGGTCTGTTCGTGCCGCCAACGAGATGGGCGGACTTGGCGAGGCTGCCGAGGCTGTGGCTATAACGGCGAAACTTTCTGCCGGAGGCATGGGAACATTCTGTTCGGCTACAAGCTGCAAGGCCCCTGAGGGACTGAATGTCTACACTGCATCGGTTAGCGAAAACACCGTTACGCTGAATAAGGTAAACAACGGCATCATCCCTGCCGGCGAAGGCGTGGTGCTCGGCGGCGAGGCAAGCAAGACTTATTACATGACTCCTTGTGAGGCTCAGGGAAAACTCGAAGGCAACAGCTTGAAGGGAACCATGGAGCGCACGCTGATTGAGAACGACTACTCTTTCGTGCTCGTTTACGACAAGACGGAAGACGTGTCATACTTCAAGAACTTCAAGAACGGCGCTTATATCCCTGCCGGCAAGGCATACCTCGAGATACCTACTGCATTGCAGGGCGCACAGCTGAAGGTGGTTATCAACAACGGCACCAGCGGCATCAACAGCTTTAATGCCGACGGCAACGACGAGGGCGCATACTTCACCATCAGCGGACAGAAGACTATGAAGCCGCAGCGTGGACTCTATATCCACAACGGAAAGAAGATAATAATAAAATAATAAGGAACAGACAGATGAAAAAGAAATATATCGCTCCCGCGATTACAAGTATGAGAATGGACGAACAACCACTGATGGCTGGTTCGGATAAGTTTAACGGCAAACCAAAAGTTGCCCCGGAAGACCCGGCAGACGAGTTTGACGTTACATCAAAACGACACAGTCTCTGGGACGAAACTTGGGACGATGATGAAGATAATTATTAATTGAAAAATCCTCTATAGGATAAAAATAATCCAAATTAGGGGAATATCCTCCAAACCTCTTATAATAAAGGGCGTGCGCTACAGGCGTTACGCCCTTTTTCCTTACCTTTGCATCAGTTTTGAGGGCATAAGACTGAGAAATCAAAGTACCAAACGGACTTTCTGATTTACATTCTTCCCCTCTCCCGTCTCCCCTTCCAGGGGAGAAGCAGTTACTCAATAACGAAATGTCGTTAGCTACAGTGGAGAAGCAGTTACTCAATAACGAAATGTCGTTAACTACAGGGGAGAAGCAGTTACTCAATAACGAAATGTCATTAGCTGCAGGGGAGAAGCAGTTACCCAATAACGAAATATCGTTAACTACAGGGGATAAGCAGTTACTCAATAACGAAATGTCGTTAACTACAGTGGAGAAGCAGTTACTCAATAAC
>DCBP01000006.1:7045-7196 GCA_002314055.1 Prevotella sp. UBA1104 | reverse complement strand
CTACAGTGGAGAAGCAGTTACTATTTCTGCATGAAGACAGATACATTTGTTAATAAGAAATTTGCCTGTCGGAATATTAACGACTGGCTTATCGAATAAATAATGACAAGTATGCAACCTTTATAACAATCAATGGTAACTGCTCCGCCCC
>DCBP01000006.1:0-7001 GCA_002314055.1 Prevotella sp. UBA1104 | reverse complement strand
GCTCCGCCCCCGGAGGGGGAGGCGGGGGAGGGGAAGAAATAAATCCGAACTTGAATAATTTACTAACCAAATAAACAAAATGAAAAAGCAAGTATTACGTAGCATGCTCATCATGCTCTGCATCATCTGCGGTCTGCCGGCAATAGCCCAGACTTTCAACAATGATGCCGCAAGCGTGACGTTCCCGCTCAACGGAAACATCACCGACGATGCCGTGGCTGCTCCCGACGGGGCATTCACCACAACATCCGTAGCAACAGGTGCTAACATTCCTTATGACGCATCGAAGAAAGACGGCGACATTACCTATGCCGCCTTTAAACCGAGCGACAAGGGAAGTGCAACAAACGACGAAAATGCCGTGGAATTTAAGGTTGTACCTTCAAAGGGCATTACGTTCACCGCAACAAAAGTGAGTGCAAACATCATCCGCTTCGGTACCGACGGCGGACAGATGGCTGTGAGGGTGAGAAATGCCGAGGGCGAAGAGGCTACTCTTGCCACTGGCATCAAACCGAGAAGGAACGGCAAGACAGGCGACATGTCGGAGTTTGAATACGATGTTCCGGCAAGTCTCGCCACTCAGAAGGGTTTCTCGCTGCTCGTGAATATCTACGACAACAGCGGAAAGCAGTATGGACTGAACAACGTGGTAATCACCGGAACCGTGAACGGCTCTAAGCAAGAGGTGGCTCGCTATACGTTTGCCGCTACATGCAATCCTGCCGAAGGCGGAACAGTATCGCAGAACCCTGCCGGCACGGAGTTTGATGCCGACACGGAGATAAAGCTGTCTGCTAAGAAGAACTTCGGCTACAGCTTCGTTAACTGGACCGACGACAAGGGCAACGTGCTGGGCACGGAGAACGACCTCAACGTTGTACTGACAAAGAACATGGAGGTAGAGGCTAACTTCCAGAAGCTGAACACATATTCACTCGACGTTACCGTAAACGCTCCGGGCAAGGACTACATGGTCAGTGCCACTCCTGCCGCTACGGTGGTTGACGGCAAGAACATGTATGAGGAGGGAACGAAGGTAACGCTTACTGCCTCTTCTAACAAGATTGTTACTTTCAACTCCTGGAGCAACGGCGAGACAAGTGCTGAACTTACATTCGACATGACGGAGAACCATGCCGTTGCAGCCAACTATTCTGCCGTGGACTTCATCGCCGGATGGGACTTCGTACTGAAGGGCAACAACGGCAGAAAGGCTGACTTTGCTGCCGAGGACAACGATGCCGACGCTCTCGTGCTTCGCGATGCCGACGGCAACACTATAGGATGGCTCGACAAGAGTCAGAGCTCTGGCGGCTACGAGGGCAAATGGGCTGCCGTGAACTGGAACACCGAGGGCCTTGGCAAATACTACTGGCAGACGATGGTGAACGCTTCGGCTTTCACCGACGTGAAGGTTTCTTCTTCTATGGTATACAACTACAATGCGTATACTAAATACGACGTGGAATATTCGCTCAACGGCGAGGCTTGGACTAAACTCGGAACCTTCGTTCTTGAGGGAGCAAAGAACTGGAAGACGGAGGAATTCCCTCTTCCTGCTGACGCAAACAACCAGAAGACGGTCTACATCCGCTGGATTGCCGACAAGACTTCCGACATTCAGGGTGCGACCTCTAACAACGACGGTATCGGTATCTCTGAAATCTTTATCACCGGAACGGCAAAAGTTATCGACGACGGCAAGGCTCCTGTTCTTGTAGAATCGGTTCCGGCAAACAACGCCGAGAACGTATCGGCTAACGGCAGCATCATCCTTACTTTCGACGAGAAGGTGAAACTTGCCAACGACGACGTTAAGGCTTCTCTCGACGGCAAGGAACTTACTCCAGCAGTATCGGGAAAGACGGTTTCGTTCCAGTATAAGGCTCTTGAATATGACAAGGAATACACATTCTCTCTGCCGGCTAACAGCATCAGCGACCTGACCAACAACAAACTCGCCGAGACTGTAAAGATAACATTCAAAACTAAGACACGTCCGGTTATAGAGAAAGCGATGTATGACTTCATCGTGCCTACCGACGGCAGTCTTCAGGAAGCTTTCGCCGCAGCAGCAAAACGCAGCGACAACACAAAGCGCTACCGTATCTTCATCAAGAACGGCAATTATGTATTGCCAGCAAGCACAACGGCAACGAAACACAGCGACAACGGCAAGGATTATCCTGATCCTACCACTTATCTGAACTCTCCAAACATCTCTATCATCGGTGAGAGCCGCGACGGTGTTGTCATCACAAACACGGTGCCTAACGAGGAATGGGATAATGGTTACGGAATGGCTAACGTGCTTGAGGGTATCGGCAGAGGCGATGTGCTGTCGCTACAGAAGAATGCCACGGGCACTTACTTCCAGGACCTCACGATGAAGAGCGCAATGGGCGATGCAAAGGGTCGCGACATCGTGTTGAACGACCAGTCGAACAAGACGGTTTGCAAGAATGTTTGCCTCTGGGCTTATCAGGACACCTACGTGTCTAACAACAACAAGAGCCGCTTCTACTTCGAGGGCGGCGTGCTGCGCGGCAACACCGACTTCCTCTGCGGTAAGGGCGACGTATATTATAATAAGGTGGACTTGCAGGTTTGCAACACCGGATATATCGCTGTTCCGTCTTTGCCTACAAAATACGGATATATCTTCAAGGACTGCACTATAAAGGCTGAAAAGAAGGGTATCGACGGCAACTTCACCCTCGGTCGCCCATGGGGCAAGGGTACTCCTATCGCCCTCTTCATCGACACCAAGATGGAGGCTCAGCCTTCGGCTATAGGATGGAACGAGATGAGCGGCGGCTGGCCGGCTCGCTTTGCCGAGTACAACTCGCAGACAAGCAAGGGCAGCCAGATTGACCTGAGCGGAAGAAAGAAGACCTTTGGCGACGGTCATGCCAACAACCCTGTTCTCTCTAAGGATGAAGCTGACTTCTATACTATCAGCAACGTGATGGGCGATGGCGACGACTGGGACCCTACGGCTCTCACCGAGCAGGCTTCGGCTCCGCAGAACGTATTGCTGAGCGAGGGCAAGCTAACATGGGACGACAGTCAGTATGTTCTCCTCTGGGCTGTTTGCAAAGACGGCAAAGTGGTGTGTCTCAGCACTGAAAACCACTACGACAATGCCGACTCTACATCTAAGTGGAGCGTTCGCGCTGCCAACGAGATGGGCGGACTTGGCGAGGCTGCCGAGGCTAAGAATACATCAGCAGTGAAGGAGATTAACAGCGGAAAGGCTGTAGCTGCCGTTGCTTACTACAATATGGACGGTACTCGTGTCAGCGAATCTTGCCGCGGACAGGTCATCAAGGTTACTACCATGACCGACGGTACTGTAGAGACTGTGAAGATTATGAAATAGACATCCATTAGTTAAGTTATTTGATAATAGCAGAGAATCCCCGGACTACGGCTGGCTTTTGTCAGCAAAGTCCGGGGATTTGATGTAATAATATATATTATATCACACTATGAATTATACATGTTAAGACAAATGCTTACATCACATGAGATTATACTAAAACAGAAAAAAAAGATGCAATTATTTTGAACATAACGTATTAATCGATATATTTGCAAAATAATAACAACAAAAACCTTAAACAAGACACGACTGCTAACCAAAGAACGAAACACGGACAAGACAACGGACTACGTTTCTTCACGACGCATCAACAATACAAAAACAACATATAAATAAACGGTAATATGAAAAATGTAAAAACTAAACTGGCAACAATTGCCAATCTTAAGACTAACGCAGGTAGATGCATGATGACCATGCTACTGACACTTGCGGCAGGAAGCGTGAACGCACAGTGGCGAACGGCTGACGATGCTGCAGCTCTGCTCGGCAGGTATGCCAACAGCAGTAACACGGCGACCATGAAAAAAGCTAAATGCAGGGAGGCTGCAAACGAGGCGCAGCTGCTCTACACCATGCAGACCAACGGCAGGAACACCATCTATGTGATGGGAACTAAGGGCAACGGCATGGTGCTCGTAAGCGGGTTTGAAGGTGATGACATCATCGGATATACCGACAGGGGGAACAGCTTCGATATCGACAGTATTCCGCCGGCTCTCAGACAGATGATGGAGGATTACTCCCTGCAGATGATTGAAGCGGCAAAGAACTGGACTCCGGAGAGGAGAAACGCTGCAAAAGTGCAGCAGAGGGCGGCAAGGCAACCTATTGACCACCTGATTCAGACTAAATGGAACCAGTCGGATGCCTACAGTGCAATGTGTCCTACAAACTATACAGGCTGCACGGCAACGGCTTTTGCCCAGATAATGAAATACTACAACTATCCGAAACACGGAACGGGATCAAACTCTTATACATGGAACGGACAGACGCTGACAGCTAATTTTGCCGATACGGAATACCAGTGGGACAAGATGCTCGACATATATAAAACCGGATGCTACTCGGAGGAGTCTGGCAATGCCGTGGCTACGCTGATGTATCATCTGGGCGTGGCTCTCAAAATGAACTACGGCACAGAGGCGTCGAGCGCGGTGTTTAATGCAAAGGTTTTATCAACATACTTCGACTATAACTCTAACTTCACCAACCGCAAGATTACTGGAACGGAGGAGGACATCAACCTGATGTATGAACAGCTGGAAAAGAAACAGCCGATACCATACAGAAGCAATGGCGACTTCTCTGACGGTCATGCCTTTATCGTTGACGGATACAGCGACGGACTGTGGGGCATAAACTGGGGATGGGGCGGTGCCTGCGACGGATACTATGCCTTAGGAGCACTTAACCCGACCGACAACTATCACTTCAATACCGACAATACGGCTACTCTGAACCTCGTGCCTAACGGCAGCTATACTGCCGACAAGATGCCTATAGACGGCGAATTCACCGTTTCGACGCCCGGCTCGCTCAAGGCGATGCTCGGAAACACAAGATACAAGAAGCTTACTGTACACGGAAGTATCAACGGCACGGACTTGCGCGAACTGCGCTCACGCTGCTCCAGCTATGATGACGGATATTACCCCGTGGCACAGAGTCTGAGGGAGCTTGACCTCTCCGACGCAAGAATCGTGGAGGGCGGAGTGTACTATAAGGAAAACAACTCTTCTACGGATGAAAGCACTGAATACACGGCAAAGGCTGACGTATTGTCGACTGGAGCTTTCAACGGGTCGGAACTTGAAACTCTGCGCCTGCCAAACAGTGTGAAAACGATGGAGAGCAAGTGTATCCTGAATTGCAACAGCATCAAGAATATCTCTCTGCCGGCATCTCTCGAAACATACAAGCGAGGGGCGATATGGCTATGGAACCAATACAGCGACGTGGACGTTACGGTGCCGGAATCGTCTTGTCTGACGAAGAAGGACGGAATCGTTTACAAGAAGGACTTCAGCGAACTCCTTCTCTGCACTAACAACAACACGAAGATTATTGTTGACCCGAGATGTAAATATGTTGACTATTATGCCTTCGACTACTATAAATCGAAGATTGAAACCTTTATCGCTCCAGGCGCAACAAGCTTTACCGCCAACGTAGGATATGATGTGAAAAACCTGTGGCTGGGAAATTTGAGCAAGTTTAATCCTAAATACCTCAGCAACGAAACGACTCGAATCTTCCTGCCATCGAAGAAAAAGGCTGAAGCTGCAACATCGGCTGATTACAAAATGTGCGAGAAGCTGTATGTGCCGAAGGCTCTGGTACAGGAATACAAGGACGACTCCAACTGGTATCCGATGAACAGAAACACGGAGGCGATTGAAGACTGCGGCATCGTGCTCGACGACTGTGGTGTGATTATGCCGGAGAATGTGGATATGATGAGCAACAGTTTCGAGAACATCGCTCCGCAAATGGTCGACACCAGACTGATGAACAGCACTGCAACGTTCACAAGCAGCAACACGAACATCGCTGCCGTGAACACGAACAACGAACTGATGTCGTTCTCCGCCGGCAAGGCTGACGTTACGCTGAAGGTGGGAAACATCACAAAGGTTTGCCACGTGAACGTGACCGACTGGCCTACTGTTAACGTGGAGCAACCGGGATCTTTCCAGAGTCTCATCGGAAACAATACATATAAGTATCTGCGCGTGACGGGCAACATCAACGGCGACGACCTGAAACAGATTCGCTATCTCTGTAATGCGGAAGACATATCATCAAGCGGATATTATGTAGCAACTAACAGCAATCCGGTATTGGAATATCTCGACCTGAAGGATGCAAGACTGATGAAGGGCGGAGCCTATGGTTCATACTGGAACAAAGATTATACGCTCGAAGACGACAAACTCGCAAGCTACATGTTCTGCGTGTCGAATCTCGTGCAGCTGAGATTGCCTGCCGCAGCAAGCAAGACAACGGAAAAGACTTCCGTTATGGTTCACAACTCTAAGATGACGTATCTTGAAATCCCTGAAGACCTGTCAACGTTCTCTACCAAGTTGATTACAAAGAGCGACGGGATTAGTGCTGTAGTCTACCGAGGGGAGCAGTTCCTGCAGCCGGCATCGAGCGGTTCGTATGACTATTTCCACAATGCCACACTCTACGTTCACAAGTCGCTGCTCAGTGCTTTCCGCACCAACAACACTTACAAGGCGGCATTCAAGACGATTGAAGCTATCGACGACTTCACTACCGACGGCATCAACAGTATTGACGTTCAGCCGGCTACTGAAAATAATGCTATATACAACATCATGGGACAACGGATTCCATCGCTCCAAAAGGGCATCAACATCGTTAACGGAAAGAAAATTCTTATCGAAAGGTAAAGAACGGTTATCAGCCGATATAAAATCGGACACTGAACAATAAAAATTCAGACACTGAACAATAATAAATCGGACAGAAGGATTTGTTTCACCTATTCTTCTGTCCGATTTATTGTTAATTCAAGTTTTTCTTCCCCTCCCCCGCCTCCCCCTCCGGGGGCGGAGCAGTTACCTTTAATTGACATAAC
>DCBP01000108.1 GCA_002314055.1 Prevotella sp. UBA1104 | reverse complement strand
CACTTCTAAATAGAACTTGCGTATATAAACACGCATAGCACTGGTGATTTATAAAGTTTTTGGGGGGAGATAAACTTAATGAAGATAATTCTTCTTTTTTCTTCTATTCTCATACAATATCATGTTGTCTCTTTGCGTTATCTTTAGAAAATCAAGTTTTATGTGGAAATATTATGCATTGCTTTCTGCCTTCTTTGCTGCTTTGACGGCCATATTTGCCAAGATAGGAGTTAAAGATATCAATTCTGATCTTGCCACGGCTATCCGTACAACCTTTATTCTCTTCATAACATGGGGTATAGTTATTGCCGGCAACCACACAAGCGAGATAAAGTGTATTTCGAGTCATACATGGCTGTTTCTGATTCTTTCTGGAACGGCTACTGGTCTGTCATGGCTCTTCTATTTCAAGGCTCTACAGCTTGGAGATGTGGCACGTGTGGCTCCAGTCGACAAACTGAGTGTGGTATTTACCATTTGTCTTTCTTTCCTTTTCCTTAAAGAGCCAATAAATGAAAAAGTAATAACCGGGGCTTTGCTCATAACGGCAGGAAGCATTGTGATGCTGTATAAATGATGATACTGCGAAGCGTTGGTTATCATAAAAATGAATAACTTACCGTGTGATAAATAAATATCGTACAATGCTGTAATTTAAGGATTTACAATTAGGATTTGTTTGGTTTTTATAACAAAAAACATTAATGTCTATTTGTATAAAGTCACAATGTTTTAATATTTTTGCAGAGCATTAAGCAAAAAGTCCATCTATGGCGACAGTGGGCAAGCGCCACACGGCTTGGTGGATGGAAAGGACCTAATTAAAATCAATAGAAAGGGCATTAGTCATGATTAAATTGAGTGAACTAAAGGCAAAGGTTGAAGATTTGACTGAAGATGACAGAAAGTTGGTGAATGATTTGATTGACGTTCTCAACAGCGGTGTTCCATTTAAGGAGGTAGACCATTTCCGTGAGTTTATCGAACTGAAGGGCATCGACAAGGTTATCGAGGCAAAGGCTCATGAACTTCAGGTGCTTCAGGCTCGTAAAGACGAACTGAAAGCAAACATGAGCAAGTAAAAAGCTGGAAGTACACACTTTAATTAAGGTGCTTTGGCGGCAACACGTAGCAGAGTTGCCGCCTTTTTTTTGTACGTCATAAGCATTGTCTAATTCTTTTAAGTTGCCAGGAAGCTCCAATATATGCAATTACAAAGGAACAATGAAATTTGAAAAATCCTTCACCCGTTGTGCAATATGTTATATATCAATATTTTGCGGTGAAGGATTCTCTTTTAGAGCTATTTCCCGTATGCGCTTTCCACAATACATTTCATTCCGTATACTACATAATCCAGCTGGTCTCTGTATATCAGTCCCTCCTTATACTCCTCCGGTATAACTCCATAACCATATTTTGCCCCAAGAACGGCACATGCCACGGCAGCATTCGTGTCGGCATCGCCTCCAGCCCTTACTACCGTGAGCAATCCTTCCTCAAACGACTTTGCATGCCAGTATGCCCATAGAGCGGCAGAGAGGCATTTCAATGTGTAGCCCACGGCACCCTCTTCCTGCAAATCGAGGTCTTCTATATCCACCGATGAGAAAGCCAGGTGTATATACTCTTCGATGCGCTCGTCGTATCTCGCTGCGATATTTGCAATCTCTTGATACGACAAACCGAAGCCCTTGTAAATCAAACTGTGGATAAGTAGAGAAACAATGACACAGGAGCCTACGCAACGAGGGTCGTAATGAGTCAATCGGCAGATATTTGCGGCACATTCCTCCACAGCCTTAGGGAAAGTCCCCACAACAGAAGTCCTCATCAGTCCGCCGTTGGCAGCCCCCTCCCGATGGCTCGACTCCCAGATAATCTTTGAAGCCTCAAAAGGTTTCTCCACATAATCGCCAAAGCTAAGCACCTTGTATGTAGTTCTTCCGATACCCATTGGAGTGCCCATCTGCCATTCCTTGAATTTCTGTGCGATACTGGTAAAGTTCACCCCTTTATCCTCAACCACGGCATTTCCGATACACAGCATCATGTCCGTATCATCCGTCCAGTCGCCGATTTTCCATCTCCTCCGGTGATGATCCTGATAGATATCGCTGTAATGAGTAATGCCGTTAGGGTATTTCCACGCCATATCCTCGTCGGTCATGCCCTCAGTGCCAAGTCCGAGAGCGTCGCCGATAGCCTGTCCGTATATGGTGGCTTTAATTCTGTCGAAAATTGTTTCCATGTTCATTCTTCATACCATTTCATCAAATTTCATTATACCTTCTCATCTCCCTAAACGTTATCACCGGTGTTACCTTCTTCAGTATTTCTGCGTCAACGATATCGTTTATAGGGATGGCGGAAAGAATTTCAGACTTAACCCACTTGTTATTCCACAATTCAACATCCTTGTTGCCGGCAACGATTTTGCAGAGACGTAGCTTGTATGGCGACTTACCCTCTTTCTTGTTCTTCTGGTAGGTGATATTCTGAAGCCATAGCTGGTTGTAGTCGGAGTTAGGCAAATCGCATAGTTTCTTGTAAACCTTGTCGATGATATCCCATTTCTCTTCCTCGTTTGTCATGAAGTTCACCATACGGCTGAGCACAAGCAGGGCATAATGGCAGCAGCCCACATTTTCGAGTGCAATCTGTGTGCATACAGCAGCCATGGCGCGGATGTTGCCTCCCGGGAGCCAGTTTCTGTCATAATGCCCGCCATATACTTTCAGAGAATCAAAGATATTCGTTCCCGTCTGTTTGTCCTTTTTGTCGGCAGTCGTGGAATCAGAATGGGCATCGACTTCTTTCTTTTTGCCGTCGTCCAAGCCGAGATCTACAGCTTCCCATTTCTTCATGTCATCCTTTTTCCTCTCTCGTTCATCTATCCAATGCTTAATTCGTTCGTCTAAATCCGAGAGCATAGTCTTGATAGATCCGCTGTCAGGATACTTGCGCGAGAACATCAAAATATAGAGCAAGTGTTTTTCAAAACTTTCAAAGTCGCAGCCTTTCTTGTTGAAGATTGGAGTATTGTAGATATATGCGAGCTTGTCCGGTTTAATAGAGTCAGTAACGATACTTTCGCTAAGCATAGTTTTCTTGCTGTTCATGCGGAAGTTAAGTTTTTCCAGTACATGCTGCAGCTCATAAGAAATCTTCTCCAGAGCATCCTTGTCGTCACAGAAGATGCGGTAATCGTCGCGGTAACGGATAATCTCGTATTTTGCTTTGATTTCTTTCTTCTCTATTGCCTCATGTAGCAGCAAGTCAGAATATCCGAGAATTATCTCGCTCATGAAGTCGAAAATCGCACTACCCTGTGGAATACCGATATTGCGTCCCTGTTGTAGAGCACGAAGATATTTCTGTATGTTTCCGGCAATGTGGCTTTCATCTTTCAGTTCAAGCTTTGTTTCTTTTAGCGAGAAAGCCCAGTCGAAGGCTTGCGGATTAATAGAACCATAACAGTTGGTGATGTCGGTAACGAACATATAGCGGTATTCGAGAGACAGTTCGATACTCCTCTGTTCTAAGGCGTTCCACCAGTTGAGAACCGCCGTAGCGTTATGAAACTTCTCTTTGTCGTTTCGTATAACAGGAAGTGCACACGCCGTAATGTGCGGAACGTTGAATTTTCCGAAAAGTCCTTTTATTGTAGTCCACGACTCCTTATTGCATATCTCGCGAACGAGGAAATAGTAAATTATCGGATTGGCAAGCATAAGCGGACGTACAGCATACTTGCCGTCTTTGTTGAACAAGATGTCGATGTTCACATCCGGTAAATTCTCCGGCTGGACACCCTTCTGCAAGCACTCTTCGTAGGGAGTGTCGGCAATGACGTCTCTCACTTTATTCAGCAGGTTGTCGAAGACGAAATATTCCGGCATCTCAAAGCCTTGGTATTGTTCAGATTTAAGAAAGAAGTCCATGGCTTCCTTAGAGTCGAGACTCAGTATGTTTTTAAATTTTCTTGCCATAAACACAGATATTTATATTCATTCAATATTTAATTCTTTTATACTCTTTATGCTTCCAGCCCTCCAATGGTTAACAATGTTTTCGGTGAAAGTCAATCCAGCATCACGAACCCAGCCCAGTAATACGGGTCGCGGTATATCTTCCTTACATCCATCATAGCCTGCCATAGAGCCTGATGACGTTCCGTGCCGCCAGCAAGATAAGTATAGAATTTTGTCATGAGAAGTGAAGTAGCACTGTCCTGAACCTTCCATAGCGACATCACCACCGTTCCGGCTCCCGCTATCTTGAAGGCACGCTGGAGCCCGTACACTCCATCCACGGGGTCAATCCTTCCCCTTCCCGTTTCACAGGCCGAAAGTACCACCATTTTGGCGTTTTCGAGATTCATTCTTGATATCTCGTCGGCGGTCAGTATTCCGTCTTCCACGTCTTTCAGATTGAAGTTGCCCAGCCATGCGTTGTTTCCTCCGGCGAGAATCAGACCCGCCCACATCATGTAAGCCTCTTTCGGGGAGTAACCTACAGTAGATTCAAAGAACTTGTTGCCGCGGGCACGCTCCTCGTTGTCAATCAGAAAACCGTGAGTGGCAAAATGCAGAATGTCGGGAGCATTGCCGCTAAGCATCTTCACCGATTCCTCATTTGCCGCCTTGCCTTCCATACGCTTCACTTTTGTTCCGCTTTTTTCCAAGATACTTGCGATGCTGTCTATTTCATTCTTCGTAGAAGGGATGTCGCCCCATCTGCCCCTTTCGTTTTCCGATCTCATGGCGAGTCCCGAACTGATGTCGGAACCGGAGAACATATTGTAATTTTTGCTTGCACCAGCCATCTCTTCCGGCAGTTCGCTGTATGCGATATCTCCATAGAGGGCGGCAGAACGGAAACGGTCTGTCGAGCTTTTCACCTTTGCGATATTTCCGGTAGACGAAACGCATCTCATAGAATACAATTCATTAAGAAATTTGTTGTCGTCAGACTGCAACGCACCGATGTTGATATTCGAGAGCATTCCGGTGGGGGAGTAATAAACGGTTTTTATCCCTTTCATGTATGGCGTGATTTTCTTCCACAGCATATCGTATAACTTCTTCGAATTCTCCTTGGCGTAAACATCGTTCACAAACATTGCGTCGGGATTGTCGCGGTCAATAATATTTTCTACAGAATCCGCCGTTGTTAGCACGACCAATATGGGGTGTTGGAAATTTTTTCTCAGGATAAGAGCACCATAGTTTGCCTTTACACCAGGATATTTGTCCATCGTCGGTGCATAACAATATTCAATGGCAACCTCATCACCACCAAGAGCATCCCTTACTTGCTGCCATGATGGCGTTTCTCTTTCAATCCTCTCCCCCAAATTCCCTATATTTGCCAAGACATATCGTTCCGTTTCAATTATTTCCCTTCCAATGGAGTCGTGCGATATGCCCTTAGACTTGTATGCAAGCTGCTCCCTAAGCAGTTTGTTGCGGTTGTACATGTCGACAAGGTCACTGTTGCCCGACTTTCCCACGACCTTGTCAATAATCCTCGTCGAATTGATAAGAAAGCTTTTGCATAAAATGGCATTGTCGTATGCTGTGCATAGGGCATTGTCGGAATGTGTATAGTATGCGATAAGATTGTTAATCAATATCCGTTCTGTAGATATAACCGACCAATAGTTTTCCGTTTCCGTCTGTGTCATTCCCGAGAAGAGACTCTCGATATTGCCGAGCGAATACAGGTTCATGTCTTTCTGTACTACTTCCAACTTTGCATATTCATGCAGATACAAGTAGCATAAACATAAGTTTTGAGCAAACGTGTAGTTGAATTCATTGTTTGCATTTTTCAACTTTTCAAGCAGTCTTGCAGCCTCAGTCCATTTATCCTGCCTAATATATAAATTTGCCAGATTATTCGAGGCGAGAGTATAAGCTGGGTGGGAGAGGGGCGTGTCCTTGCTGTTGTTTATAACATCAAGGAAACATTTCTCCGCCACCTCGTCTTTGCCAATAGTATAGTATATATATCCATAGTTGGCAAGAAAGATAAACATCCTTTCGTCTTTAATATCAAAGATACTCATGCCGGTCTGCTTTTCAAACTGTTCCCTCGATTCGTCTATATAAATTTTTGCCAAAGCCAAATCGCTGTCCCCTTGACAGGCAATAGCCATATTCATCAGCATCACCATGTAAGACTCATCGAATATGTTTGCCGCCTCAAAATATTTATTTGCTGCGCTCAGATATTCCACGGCATCAGAGTAATTTTTCAGCAGAACTTCCAATTGTCCTCTGCGAATCAGTAGGTCTCTTGTGTATTTGTTGTTAGGTTCATGCTCAAATTTGCCGAATGTATTTTCGGCTTCGTCTAATATCTGTCTTGCCGAAACCAGGTTGCCATTACATATATAGTAATAAGATATTTGCGAAATGATTTTGTTGTATATGTAGGCATTGTAATTTCCAGATTCAGAATACAGCTTCTCTAAGTGCAATAGCGACGGCATCACTCTGTCGTAGTTTTCGAACGGAGCCGCCATACATTCCTCAAACGAGAGCATACCTTCCTTTTCCCGGGTCTGGTAGTCGGAGCTGGTCTGTGCGTATGCCACAATGTGGCAGATGGTTAGTAGTATGATTAAAAGCTTTTTCATTTCTACTTACATTCGTTGATATATTGCAAAGTGCGTTCCCCTGTTTTTCCATAAAGCTGCTTCTGTAAATCACTGCTTCTGTTCAGGAACTTCAGGGCATCCGCCTTGTCGTTTTCAAGCATGTAAGCGCGTCCCAAGTTGTGGTATATGGTAGCCAATGTCTGCGGACTTTCTTTTTTCAGTTTCCTTTCACTACTTTTCAGTACATCCAGAAGCACTGCCTTTGCCTTTTCCGGCATGCCGGAAAATATATATGAAACGCTCAGCATATTGGCAATCTCCTCAAAGTTCGTACCGCCTTCATGCTTGTCTTTTGACATGCCGATATACTTTTCGTAGTATTTTATAGCGTTTGAATAATCCTGTTGCCAGTAGAAGCCATTCCCCGCCATACGATAAATTATAAATGGCGGAAAGTTTTCGATATTCGCTTTCTTCAGATATTCCAGTCCGTCGCGTATAGCCTCCTTCAATTCATTCTGTCTGTTAGTTTTTGAATAACACAACACCAGGTTGCAGAATGCATTACAAATTGTTTCATTGCCACTCGGCAGCTTGTCGGCAATCTCTGTCAGCTCTTTATATAGAGGTAAAGCCTCGTCGGTTCTGTGCAGATATCTGCTCAGCAGCATAGCCCTACAGTTTACAGCCACCAGATATGATTCATACGTAACCCCCTTCTTCTTTTTCAGTTCGTCGCAGAAAGCAGCATATTCCTTTACGGCATCTTCATATTTCTTTTCGTCTACCAGTTTGTTGATTTTGTCCCAGCAAGCCACTTCCCAGTTGATGTAGTTCATACTGATGAATTCGTTGTCTTTAACAGTAGCCTTGTCGCCGTCAGCCACCATGGTATAACATTCCTCCGCCAGAGCGGAATCGCCTTTCAGCATATACAAATCGCCTAATTTTTTGTAGACACTCGGTTGGAAATCTTTTTTGCATTCAGCTGTCGTGCTTTTCAGCAGAGCCTTCCGGTAATACCTCTCGGCATTGTCGTAGTCCTTCATCATGCCATAGGAATACCCTATAGCCATGAAGTCATCAAGATAATTCTGTGCCTTCATGTTCAGTTTCTCGTATAGAGATATGGCTTTTTGGAAATAAGGGATACAGTCGTTGTATTTATCATCATAGAATAAGATGACGCCCTTGTCCTCATAGAACAACACCCTTATGGAGTCATGGGCTGTGTCGATGCCCTGTTTTTCCATTTTGTCGAGCATCGACAGAGCCTCGTCGTTGCGGTCCTCGTCAATCAGTTCCTTTACCTTTATCATATAGTCGATGGAGAAAACATTTTGTGAATATGTCCTCCCCGCCATGCAGACCACGAATACCAGTATAAATAAAATTTTATATTTCATTTTTTATTTCTTTTATGAACAGAAGATAACTATAAGCAGAACTATATTTACAATGATAGAAACGACAGTGATAACGGGCCAGATAATGCAGAATATCTTTACGTTAATATCCTCATAGCTAATCCCCAGTCTGTTGCCGTTATGCAGCAGCCACTGCACACAGAGGCAGAAGACATTCCTCGGCAATGGTCTTACATAATATTTGTCCCAACATTTGTCGAAAAAGTTTTTGGAAATCATTGCAAGTGGAAGAATAAAGAATAATTTCAGTCCTTCCCAAAAGATTATAGAATATCTTAATCTTTTTAACACTTTCTGTTTCATACGAGTAAAACTTTCTGCAAAAATATATAATTTGTTTCGTATAAGTAACAAAAACCTCGGATTAAGTGGTTTTGTTACTTATAATTAACAAAATAATAGTGTTGTGAGAATGTTTAACAACGCAATGCAGAGTGTTGCATTTTATTTGAACCACAGTGCTTTTCCCCCGTTCCAACGGTTACGTTACAATCTTCTGTCGGGAGAGACTGATAGCTTCGCAGGTGTTTCAACTACCGTTAAAAGTGTTTTTAACTACCGTTAAAAGTGTTTTCAACTACCGTTAAAAGTGTTTTTAACGGTAGTTACAACACCTGCGTCTGACTGTTTCCCTCCCCGAGGGGTATAACATTACTCCCTTCTTAGCCTTGCCTGTCGCCATGCAAAGGCAAGCACCACTAAGAATCCGGCGAGCGGAATGAGGAAGGGTAGGGTGAAGTTGTCGGTGCCGTCGGCAATGAATCCCATGGCGAGAAAGGCGCAGCCGCCCACGGGAGTCATCATGAGAATCGACGAACCGCTCTTTGTCAGTGCTCCAAGGTTGCGCAGCGTCAGGGCGAAGATAGTAGGAAACATTATCGCCTCGAAGAAATAGTTGCACAGGAGGGCAGCTATGGAAACCGTTTGCCCCAGTCCGGCAAGAATTGTAGCTATCGACGCCACCGTTCCTACTGCACATACAAGCAGATATTTCTCTGCCGCCATATTGCTCATCACGGCAGACCCCACAAAGCGTGAAAGCATGAAGATGCCGAGCCCGATGGTAAGAATCGTAGATGCCGTAGCCGATTTCATCCATCCCTCGCCCGTGATGTAGTTGATGAAATAGGAGTTAATGGAAATTTCAGCCACTTCGTAAGCCAGCAGCGCCGTCAGTCCGAACAGGAAATGCCTGTTTGTAAACAGCCGCCTCAGATTGTCGCCACCCTCTTGTGCCGCAGCGTCGTCGGCATGCTTTATCTCCGGCAGTTTTATGCGCGAGAAGACCACGGCAATAATCAGTACCACGGCACCCATTATGGCATACGGCACCACGGCGTTGCCGCTCGTCCCGTCGCTGTCGTCCTGCAGCAGAAAACTTCCCACTACGAGAGTGGCAAACATAGAGCCCACGCCATTAAACGACTGCGAGAAGTTCAGTCGTGCCGTTGCCGTCTCCTTCGGTCCGAGTTCCGTTACGTAAGGGTTAGCCGAAGTCTCGAGGAAAACCAGTCCGCAGCCAATGATAAACAGCGCCAGCAGATAGGCGTAGAAAGTGCCGGCCGCCGCACAGGGGATAAAGGCGAGAGCTCCGATGCCGAACAAGCAGAGTCCGCAAACCACACCGCGTCGGTATCCCATGCGGTTGATAAACAGTCCGGCAGGAATCGCCATGATGAAATATCCAATATAGGTAGTAACCTGAATAAGAGCCGACTGTGTGATAGAAATATTCAGTTCAGTCTGGAAGTGTTTGTTGAGCACATCGAGTATAGCCCTTGCGAATCCCCACATGAAGAAGAGTGAGGTGATGAGTACAAACGGAACAGCATACTGGCTGCTGCTCAGCGACGGTGATTTCTTTTCCATTCCTTTTAAAATATATTTATGTAAAGATAGTGCAAAGGTAGTGTAAATCAAAGACAACGCAAAAAAAGCTTGCTTGTTTTTATTGCCGAGATGCCGCCTATCTTATTTAGAGATAGTGCAAATTGAGCGCAATACAAGAATTGCAAAGATAAGAATTGCAATTCCAAGCTCGTAAAAAAATCCTTCACCGCAAATGTCGTGTAGCCAAAGCCTTACGCATGCGGTGAAGGATTTTATGAATTATTCTTCTGAAAATTATTTATTCCATACAATCTTGCGGCAAGAGCCGTCGCTGAATTTCACGATATACATTTCGCCGCGGCGCGGGTTGTCGACAGCCTGTCCGCTCAGAGTATATGCGCTGACAATCTTCAGACCGGTCGCCTTGCTGGTGTCAACATTCTCAATGCCGTCAGTCTTGTCGGCATATTCTATGCATGGCGCAATGGCGATAGAAGTAGGGTCGTCGGTTTGGGCGAGCCACTTGAAAGTGCCGAGGCCGTTGCCGTTCTGGTCCTGATCCTCCAGATACTGCCATGCTGTGTTCTTGTTTCCTACGCCACGGCGCAGACAGAATATTGAGATGTCGTCGCTCGTATATGGCGACACATCGAGCGAAGTGTTTGGGAACGGCCCCACAACAACGAAGAACTCCTCGCCTGCCTTCAGCTTCACTGCCTTGTCGAAGACGAAGGTAGTTGGCAGATAGTCGGTCTCGCTATACTGCAAGTCGGCTGCCTTCACGCTTGCCGATGCGAGAACCTCGCCCGGTTCTCCGTTTTCAGCCACGGCATTCACCGTCAGGTTTATTGGATAATCCTTGTCGTTTGCCGTTACCGAAGCAAAGTAGACAGTAGCCTTTTCTATCGTTGCGTCGGCAAGAGGAGCCTTGTATTTCTCTGCAAACTTGTCGATGCCGAGCCAGTTGCTGCCGGCATAGCTTCCGAAATATCCGAGAGAAATCTTCTCCAGACTCTTGTTCTCCTCGCTGTTGATGTTCCATACATACTGTGCTCCGCCAGCCTGAATGGCATACTGCAAGATGTCGTTGCTCTGTCCGGCAGCGTTCTTGGCAGTAAGTCCCACGCTTACCGTACCCTTTTTCACGAAAGTAACGGTAGGGTTCTGCTCTGTGCTCGTCTCCTTGTCGGCAAACTGGAATACCCATTTCCATTCCGTAGGATTTCCGGTAGAGAGGTCGCGGAAAGTTACTGGCACGTCGGTAGGCACGAAGACGCCCACCCACGGACTTTCGTATCCCTCCTCCGGCAGACCAATCAGGGCAGTAGGTGCTTTCTGCGCCACCACAACGAAGTTATTGCGCTCCATCTTGTCGCTTTCTTCGCCGCGCCTTACGGTAAGTGAAACGCTGTATGTTCCAGCCTTGTTGTATTTCACAACAGGATTCGTCTCTGTAGACGTTTCCGTTTCGGCTCCCGGGAACGCCCATTCCAGCGTCTCCGGCTGACCCTTCGCCGTGCTTCTGAATTCTATGCTTTCGCCCTCAAAGATATGAATCTCCTCAGCTGCTGCCGCATCATCCTTTATGAGACGGAAGCCGTCGATGGCGAGATTCTCGCCGCCAAACGGATAGTCGAATTCAAACTTCACCTTCTTGCCGGCATATTCCGCCAGGTCGAACGAGAACTTGTTCCAGTTAGGTCCCGTGTAGGCATTGTCTTGCGCCCAGTTGAAGGCGTTGAGCAATGTCTTGCTCTCCTGGGTCTCCGTATCGATAACGTTGAATGTCCATTTTCCGTATATCAGGTATGGAGCCTGGAAGTATGCGTAAAACTCCACCTTGCTGCCGTCCTCGATGTTGAGCGCAGGACTTGTAAGCTGCGAGCTGCCACTGTCCTCGGCGTCATAGCTGATGGCAACCGACGATACGTCGTCTTTCTTTATAGAACCGAAGTTTCTGTCAGCCAGCGTCCAGCCCTTTCCGGCAGTCCAGTCCGCCATACCCTCGGCAGAGTCAAACTCCTGGTCGTAGTATGCCTTTACCGCCCTGTCGGTGGTGAAGTCCGCCTTCAGCGGTTCGTTGATTACGAAGTCCGCCTTTACAACCTCGCTGTTTTGGTTGTATCCGCGCGTCATAACATACAGAGTGCAGCTCTTGTCTATCGTGAACGACGCCGACTTGCCTTCCACTACCGTACTCTTGGTGTAGTCATCCTTGAACTCGTCCTCATCCTTAGCTTCGGTAGAGTACCATATTGTTACGGCATCCTTGTCGTCGGTAGTAACCGACACCTGTTGAGGCTTGTCAAACGTGCCTCCCATAGGAGACACCACAGGAGTCTTGAGCGGCTGCTTTGCCTCCACCGTTACAAACATCTTTGCCTCGCCCGGCTTGTATTCATCGTTGCCGGCAAATGTGGCGGTGATGATTACAGTCTGTGTATATTCCACGTACGACGAAGCAAGCATTCCCTTGTCGTCCACCGAGCATACATCCCACTGCGACGACTTGTAAACTATTGGCGAGAGCTTGTTCGGGTTGATGAGGTCGGCATATCCGTCTTCACCGGAAACAAGCGTGATGTTCTGTTTGTAGAAACTCAGTTGCGGGTCTTTGCGTATCGTGAATTTAGCTTCCACCACGTCGCTGTATTCCGTGCCTTGCAATACCACGGCTTTTACTGTAGTCGTTTCTGCAATGTTCAGCGGTGAGGAGTATGCCTGTCGCGTACTGTTTTCCATCTTCGGGTTGCTGCCGTCGGTAGTATAGAAAATTGTTGCTCCTTCGCCCTCCGACTTTATTTCCACGGTCTGCGGCTCGTCGTATGTTCCGGCGACAGGACTGAACACGGGTGCCGCCACGGCAGACTGCACTTTCTCGTAGTCAACCTCCACCTTCTTTATATACATCGGTCCCTTGGCATCGCTCGTTTGGTTCAGGCGAATGTCCAGTTCTCCCTCCTCGGCATCCTCAGCCGAAACGGAGAAGTCAAATGCTGTCAGGTCGCTGCCGAGAGCCGCCTTTGTCTCGCCATTACACAGATAGCTCTTGCCATTGACGTCAACAGAGATGTCGCCGGCATAGTCGGCTTTCTGCACACGGGCAGTAATGCGTACGGCAGAAATCTTGCCCACGATGCCGTCGGTCCATAGTCTGACGCTCGTCGGCGGTTCGCTGGCAGAACCGATATACTGTCCATAATTTGCAGTGTAGGCATAGGTGTTCGTTCCTACAGCCGAAATGTTCCATGCCACTCCGTTCAGTTCAGCACTGTAGAAATCCTTGTCCACCCGGCTGGTGCCGAAATTATAGAAACCCTGTCCGCCGTCTTTCTTCGACGTGTTCCACTCAAACGACCATGTGTCGGCACTCATCGCCTGTGGCAACAGCGAGAGTAGAACGGCGAATAAAAACATTAAACTCTTCTTCATAAGCCTTAAATGTTGTTGATTAATATATTGATGTTTCTTTTTGTATATGAAAATGGGCTACAAATATACAAAAATATGCAATACGTGCAAATTAAATTGACGCTTTTCCTTAATATATTAAGCTTTTGTGTTATTTCTGCCAGTAGCTCCTGCTACAATTTCTTTCTGTAACCTGTATTATTCATATAATAAGTAGCTATTCACAATTAGTTTATACAAACAACAAAACATTTATATTTAAAACAACCGGTACAACAAATACAACATCTGCGTGTGTGGCAAGCATGAAGGTTGTTTGGGTTGTCTATGTTGTGAAGGTTGTTTTCTAATATTAATATTTTGTTTTTTGTATAAATTAATTGTGCGTAACCACTTAAAATATGGCTTGACAATGGAAATAAAGATGTCATTATGGAAATAATGACAATAATAAGTGTAGGATAAGAAAAGAATGTGTATCTTTGTCTTGTCATACACTGATGATTTTACAGTTTTTAGAAAATGAATAGAAAAGATGAGAGACTTTAAAGATATAAAAGTTGCCGTGGCTGGCACGGGCTATGTGGGATTGAGCATTGCCACGCTCCTCTCGCAACACCATCATGTTACGGCAGTCGACGTGATTCCGGAGAAGGTGGAGAAACTAAACCGTCGTATTTCTCCGATACAAGACGAGTATATAGAGAAATACCTTGCCGAGAAGGAACTCAACCTTACGGCAACTCTCGACGGGAGAAAGGCTTACAGCGATGCCGACTTCGTGGTTATCGCCGCACCGACGAACTACGACCCGGTGAAGAACTATTTCGACACGAGTCATGTGGAGGAGGTAATCGACCTCGTGCTTGAGGTTAATCCCGATGCCGTGATGGTTATCAAAAGCACTATCCCCGTGGGCTACACCCGCAGCCTGTATCTGAAGTATTACCAGAAAGGCGTAAAGAAGCTCAATCTGCTCTTCTCGCCCGAGTTTCTCCGCGAGAGCAAAGCTCTCTACGACAATCTCTATCCGAGCCGAATCATCGTGGGCTATCCAAAGATTATCGACCGCCCCGAGTTTGCCGATGGCAACAAGGCGATAGAGAGTGTTACCGATGTGGAGAAGATGAAGGAGGCTGCCCGCACCTTTGCCGCCCTGCTTCAGGAGGGAGCTATAAAGGAGAATATCGACACGCTGTTTATGGGAATGAAAGAGGCGGAGGCAGTGAAGCTCTTTGCCAATACTTATCTCGCCCTGCGCGTGAGCTATTTCAATGAGCTCGACACCTATGCCGAGGTGAAAGGTCTCGACACCAAGGCGATAATCGACGGTGTTGGTCTCGATCCGCGTATCGGAACCCACTACAACAACCCGTCGTTCGGATATGGCGGCTACTGCTTGCCGAAGGACACCAAACAGCTGCTTGCCAACTATGCCGACGTGCCGGAGAATCTTATCGAGGCTATCGTGGAGAGCAACCGCACGAGGAAGGACTATATTGCCGATGCCGTGTTGCAGAAGGCTGGATGGTACAGCTATTCAGAGAACAACCAGTATGGTGCTGATGTCAACGCCTGTGTAATCGGTGTTTACCGACTTACGATGAAGTCGAATAGTGACAACTTCCGTCAGTCGGCAATCCAGGGAATCATGAAGCGTATCAAGGCAAAGGGTGCCGAGGTGATAATTTATGAGCCTACACTTGCCGACGGCACAACATTCTTCGGCAGTCGTGTTGTCAACGACCTTGCCTCTTTCAAGGAGCAGAGCCATGCCATCATAGCCAACCGCTATGACACGTGTCTCGACGACGTGAAGGATAAGGTCTATACGAGGGATATCTTCAGAAGAGACTAAAGGGAAAGGCTTCTTACAACTATTTTACCCTCACACCCCTCACACTATCCCTCACCACTTGAAACCCCGATTAACAGGGACTTCAAGGGCTATGTGTGAGGGTGTGAGGGTAAAAATACCAAAAACTTTTTTATTTTTCTTTCTTATTCTGCCACCACCTTTATCAGTAGCGGACTCTTGTTATTGCCGACGAAGGTCTTTATCTGGTTGAGCCATGACTGCTGGTCGGGGGTACCGCTCTTGCACCACGATGCACCGAACCAATAACTTACCTTCTCACCGCTTTTTACGCTGCGACGTACACCTACGGCATTTCCCGTAATACCTTGTTTCCTGTGGTATGGGTCTGGAATAAAAGCCGTCTTGTCTGCCCCGTCGGGGAATACCACCGCCACGTAAATCTCGAAGCTATGCTTCCTGGCATCATCCGTAGGGTCGCTGTAGGCGATGAAGTCTCTGCCGATGATGAGGCTTTCCGGTTTCTCATCGTGAACGACAAAGCCGCCCGCTACATCAACATTATCCTTCAGTCCGTCATACCACACCGTCATCTTGTTGAAATGCGCTCCCTTGTCGAGGGTTATCGTTCTGTGTTCCGTCACTTCGCTGCCGGCGATGCTAACGGTAGGGTAGGTGAGGTCGAATGTAAGTCGCAGCGGACCGTTGTCTATCACCCTGTATTCCTTGTAACACCATGGCATCACGATGCTGTCGCCAAGCATTATGGCAGGTGTGCCGCAACCAAGACTTGGTCCAACGTTGTAGCAGTCAAGTCCGCGTCCGTGGTCGATATGAAACGACTTCGTGTCGAATGCGGCATTAGCCTCCGACTTCTTGCCATGGCGATTCAGTTCGTCGCGCAACTTGCATGCCTCCTTATGCAGCTCGTAACGGCGACGCACGTCAAGCTGGTCGGTTGACTTCACCCATACGTCGAAGCCGAAAGCCTTCTCGCCGCTTCGCTGCAGTGCCGGACCGTAGGCGCGGTATGCACAGATGTCGTTCTCCCAAGTGAAGTCGTCGGCACGCCAATGCGAGAAATATCCGTCAACATAACTTCTGTACTCCTGTGGCGTTCCGGCTTCCACCGTGAAATAAGCATTTGCATCGGGCATCACGGCAGCTTCAACGAGCAGCAAGTTGTCGTGGGTCAGCTGGCTCGCCACCTCCTGATGGTACATATCCTTCACCACGAGCTTTGTGCCGTCCTTCACGCCAAGTTTCTTCCAAATCTCCTTTGCACTGAACTCCACCACTTCAAGTCTTTGTCTCGGCGTAGTGTTTTCAACGCAAAGCGACACCGCAGCATGGGCTTCAATACCCATGAGCAGTGTCAGCAATAGTGTTATAAGTTTTGTTCTTGTTTTCATAAAGAAATCATTTGTTCAAGTCCTGAATATTATTTTTTTACTATCCTATTCTTCCCCTCCCCCGCCTCCCCTTCCAGGGGCGGAGCGATTACCCTTGTCTTTTGAACAAGTAATCAGCATTCTTTTTGGTTGAAGAAGCAAAACTGCTCCTCTCCTTCCAGGGGCGTAGCGATTACCCTTGTCTTTTGAACAAGTAATCAGCATTCTTTTTGGTTGAAGAAGCAAAACTGCGCCTCCCCTTCCAGGGGCGTAGC
>DCBP01000014.1:14134-39878 GCA_002314055.1 Prevotella sp. UBA1104 | reverse complement strand
GTTAAAGCATAGTTGCACATCTCTTCGTCACTCCACGTCTGAAAAAATTGTTCGTAGTCCGACAGTTTATTGTGGAAACGGCAATAATTTAGCATGAAGTCGTATTTCTCATTTCCTGTAACATAGTAGTTCAGATGACGCGATTTCAGATAATCCTCAAAGTCTTCGCGGAGTTCTTTTAAAGAGGCGCGTGCCACATTAAGGAGCTTCAGTTGCATTTCTGTAGAAGTAACTCCGTCAGCAAGTCCTTCTACTATGTTTTGTTTGCATGAGCGTGCAGCCTGAATTATCTGGTCTCTTGTCCTGTCTTTGTAGAGATGGATAAATCTGTTGCAGAAAGCATATGACAATTGATATACAACATCTGCTTTCTGATAAAAATACAGTTCTTCCCAGTTTGTCTGCTTGGCAAGTACTCCGGCTGTGTTCTCTTGGCTTTTCATGTGAATGTTGAATAGTATAGGATAGGTTATAAAATAAAAAGTTCCCAACTGACAAATAGAATAATGCAGGTTGGGAACTTTATAGAGTTACTTGGTAATTGTGTCTTCGCTAACGTATTTTGGAGAGTCTCCATATTTGTTCGGTCCGACAGTTCCGTCGAACAGACAGAACACGAAAATCACGATGCTTGTGACTGTTGCAACCAGTGCCGGCAACCAAAACATCGGCTTTAATACGAAGCCTATAATGGCGTTAGGATTCGGATTGACCGTGTTGAGCATCTCAATGTAACCACTTGTAAACATGTAGGTTGCCAAGAATATGCTGCTTACGAACTCGATGTAAACCCATATTGGATTATGACCAGAGTCCTGCACGCGCCTTACTGTAACGGAAACAGCTGACAGCGAGATTATTATGCTGACAATATTCTGTAGTAATGGCATGGAACCAAGAGCTAAGCTTAGTATAAAATTTACGATGTATACTGCCAACATATACCACCAAAATTCGGAGCGGCGTGCGCGCCCCTTGAAATTTATGACATTACTTAAAACTCTCTTCACTGCTTCTCCGAAACCAAGCTTCGGAGTGGCAAAGTAATTTGACTGATTCTCCATAATACTATTGTTATTGGTGTTGAAAAAAAATTATTTCAGAAGGTCGGGGCGCAGACGCTTTGTCCTTTCGTAGCTTTGCTCTATTTCCCAATCCTTTATCTTCGCTTCGTTTCCGCTCAACAGAATATCAGGAACTTTCCATCCCTTGTAGTCAGCAGGACGCGTATAGATTGGAGCCGACAGCATATCGTCTTGAAAGCAGTCGGACAAAGCACTCTGTTCGTCGCTGATAACGCCAGGAACAATTCTCACTATAGCATCAGCCATAACGGCAGCTGCAAGTTCACCTCCCGTAAGGACATAGTCGCCGATGCTTATTTCGCGAGTAATGAGATGCTCGCGAATACGGTGGTCGATACCTTTGTAGTGTCCACATAGGATGATGAGGTTCTGCTTCATGGAGAGGTCGTTAGCAACATGCTGGTTAAACTGTTCTCCGTCTGGCGACGTGAAGATAACCTCGTCGTAGTCGCGCTCTGCTTTCAGGGCGGAGATACAACGGTCTATAGGTTCACATTGCATTACCATTCCGGCAAAGCCGCCGTACGGATAGTCGTCAACCCTTTTCCATTTGTCGGCAGAATAGTCGCGCAGGTTATGCAGATGAATCTCCGCCAGTCCTTTTTTTTGTGCCCTCGCCAGAATGGACTCATTGCAGAAGCCTTCAATCATGGCGGGGAGCACGGTAATTATGTCAATTCTCATTGGCTGCGATTATAGTTCCTTTTTCAGAGCCTCTGCCATTTCTGCATATTCGGCATCCGTCAGATAAACTTTTTTCGGGTTCATCTGGAATACGCCACCGAAGTCTGGTCCACCTTTATATTTAGGGATAAGATGGAAATGAAGGTGAGACAATGTATCAGAATAAGCACCATAGTTGATTTTGTCTGGGTTGAAAACCTTCTGCATGGCACGTGTTACCTTGGCAACGTCAGCCATGAAGGCATTTCTCTCGTCATCGCTAAGTAGGTTGAGGTCGTCAACATGGTCTTTGTATGCTACGAGGCAACGGCCGTGGTAAGTCTGCTCCTTAAAGATAAATACGCGGGAAACACTAAGTTTTGCAACTTCAATCATCAAGTCATGCAATGTCTCATTGTTCTGACAATAAAGACAATCTTTTGGATCACTGTTCATTTTGTTATATGTTTTTTAGTTATTAGCTTTTATCTACTTTTTGCAAAGGTAGTAAATATTTGGCAATAATATATTGGCTTATTGAAATAAAAGTTTATTATATTGTTTTTTAATGTGTGTATCTCTCTCTCTTCTTTATAATCTATGTATGTTTATGCATTATGTTTCAAAAAATAAATGGTTGTGTCCGTTCTTTTACTACAAAAGGAATAAATGTTTTTGAGACTTGCCGTTAATGCTGTACCTTTGTAGATTGTTAGAACGAAAATGAATTGGAATGTATAAAAATACAGCAGTTTAGATGGAAAAGAATACGAAACATGATATGTTATTAAAAAAGCGTCCTTCGGCGCGTCTTTCAATTCTCCCGATAATAGTACTTGTTGTTATGCTTACTCTGACGATACGCAATTTTGGTAGCGATTCTCTTGGAGGAGCGAGTCAGGTAACGTTGCTTACGGTATCTGCTTTTTGTGTACTTATCGGAATGGTGTATCTTCATGTGCCATGGTCGAGCTTTGAGAATGCAATAACGAAGAACGTGGCGAGTGTGTCGAGTGCATTGATAATATTATTGTTGATTGGTGCCTTAGGTGGTGCATGGATGGTTAGTGGAGTAGTGCCGACGTTGATTTATTATGGCATGAAAATTATCCATCCGGATGTCTTTCTTGCTTCGACATGTGTGATATGCGCATTTGTCAGTGTGATGACTGGAAGTTCCTGGACTACAATTGCCACTATAGGCATTGCCCTTATGGGGATAGGCAGGGCGCAAGGTTTTTCTGAGGGATGGATTGCTGGAGCGATAATCTCGGGAGCGTATTTCGGGGATAAGATTTCTCCGCTTTCAGAAACTACTACGCTTGCTTCGAGTGGAGTGGGAGTGCCGTTGTTTACTCATATAAAATACATGTTGATAACGACAGTACCTTCGATAACAATTGCAGTACTTGTTTTTCTTGTTGCCGGATTCATTTGTGATTCAGGGAATGCTGATGATGTGCAGAGATTTACGTCGGCTTTAGAGGGGAGGTTTAATCTTACGCCTTGGCTCTTGTCGGTTCCTGTTTTGACGGGAGTGCTTATTGCCAGGCGTGTTCCTCCTGTTATAACGTTGTTTCTATCGTCGCTTATGGCGGTTATTGCCGGTTGTATCTTTCAGCGTGGCGTTTATTCGGAGATTGACCCTTCTTTATTCAATGCTGCCATGAAGAGTCTCTATGGGAGTACGTCGGTTCATACGGACAGCGCAATACTGTCGGAACTTGTTTCAACACGTGGAATGGCTGGTATGATGGACACTATATGGCTAATTATCTGTGCGATGTGTTTTGGCGGAACGATGGCGGCGGCTGGCTTTGTTGGTGGAATTACCCGTCTGTTCATACATCTGGTGAAGGGGAGAACTTCACTTGTGGGTTCGGCTGCTGCCACGGGCGTGATGCTAAATATTGCTATTGCCGACCAGTATTTGTGTATTTTACTTTCTGGAAATATGTTTAAGGATGTTTTCGACAGACAAGGTTATGAGAGGCGCTTGCTGAGTCGCACTACAGAGGATTCGGTTACGGTGACTTCTGTTCTTGTGCCGTGGAATACGTGTGGAATGACACAGAGTACGGTACTTGGTGTGTCGACATTTACCTATTTGCCTTATTGTGTTTTCAATATTCTGTCTCCGATTATGAGTGTAATCGTTGCGGCATTGAATTATAAGATTTTCAGGAAGAAATAAAATAAAAAATCCTTTACCGTAAGCCTGAAAACGCTTGTAGAAACAGGCTCGGTAAAGGACTCTCTAATTTAAAATGTAAAAATATGAGGCAGAATATTATTCTGCTTTATTATCGGCGAATTTAATCTCGCTAATTTCTTCCATTTCGTCTTCGTCAAACCACTTCACGAGTTTAGACTTTGCCTTGTCTTTAATTTCATCGGATACGTTTCCGATTTTGTTAAGCACATACAATAGTACGGCGAGATCGTCGCCAAGTCCTATGATTGGTATGGCATCGGGGATAACGTCGAGTGGACTTATTAGATAGCCCAGTGCTCCAACTATAATTGCCTTGTCCTTAATAGAAACTTTGTCGCTCTGTAGGGTATAATACAAAATCAGTGAAACGTAAACAAGTTTTGCTCCTGCCCGTTTCGCAATCTTTGATATTTTCTCCAAAAATTCACCATTGGTGAATTTATTGGAGTATGACATAAAATCAGGTAATTCCATTTTATGATATTGTTTATGGTGAATATTCAGGCGCAAATGTACGAATTATTTTTGTCTCGTACAAGTATATCTCTATGATACATTGATTTTTATAGATGAAATTTACATATCCTTCAGCAAAATATCTCTCTGCTGTTCAAGATAAGCGGTGTGGTTGCCGATGGCGGCATTCCATTTCTTGTGGTTTGAATCAGTCATGTTCAAACTGATTTCCCATTTCCCCTTTGTCTCGAATCTGTCAATCAGCATACCTACGCTGAGTCTCGACAGGTCTTCGGCAGGTTGGAAAACGCTTACCTCTCCCTTTTCGTCGCTTGTTATTTCGCTTACCATATGTATGCTTGTCAGTTCGTATAGCAGTTCCTGTACGACTCTAATTGGGATGTTTGTACGCAGTTTCAGTTCCAGGGCTGTAAACGGTTTCCCTCCTTTGGCAAACTGCTTACATATATGGCTCATGAGGAGGATACTCATCATTATACGGTATCTGGTGCTGATTTCGTATGTTTCGGTGCGGAAAGCCGATTCTTCCATATTTTGGCTCGTATAGCAGAGTTCTGCACCGAACAGACAGATGTTCCATGATATCTGTACCCATAGCATGAAGAGCGGGAGAGCTGCGAAAGAACCATATATGGCATTGTAGCTGCTTACCCATATCTGTGAGTGGATATAGAACAATTGCAGTCCCTGCATTGCTACACCGGCTATTATGCCCGGTATTATTGCGCAACGTATCTTTACTTTTGTATTTGGCATAAATACATATAAGGCTATGAAAACGGCAGACATAAGGGCGTATGGTGTGAGATCCCAAAGTCTTCTTACCATAGGAGCCAGAAGTTCAAAGCCTTCGGTCTCGTTTGCAACAGTTGCCATGAATATTGACACGCCGGATGTTACGACAATGATTATAGGAGCCAGAATGAACATTCCCATATAGTCTGTTACCGTTCTGAAGAAACTTCTTGGCTTTTTTACTTGCCATATATTGTTGAACGTAAGTTCGATATTGCGTATAAGCATGGTTACGGTCCAAAGCATGAAAAGGAGTCCGATACCGAGTATTATTCCGCTTTGTGTATGTATAAGGTAAGAGTTTACGAATCCCACGATAGCATCGGCAGCCTGTGGCTGACTGGATAGAATGTCGCGAAACCATTCCTCTATATATTTGTTGTAACCGAATCCTCTGGCGATTGCAAAGACAACGGCAAGAATCGGTACGATGGCGAGCAGAGTGGAGTAGGTCAGTGCTGCTGCGGAGTCAATCATTCTTTTTGTCGTGAATCTTTCGATTGCGAGAATAAGCATTCTGAGAGATGCTATGGCAAGCTTTGTATGACGTGGCTTGTCGTTGAAGTCGTTGTTCCAGATACCGTCTTTCAGGAAGTATGCAATTTTTTTTATGTTCATCTTCAGAGTATTAAGAAATAAAAAATCCGTTGCCTGTAGCAGCGGAGGAAAAGAGAAAAAAAGAAAACAGTGTCCCTATAAGCCGGGTTCTGTTCCACAACAACCTCTCGGCAGTTGCGGCGCCTGCCATTTATCCAGTACGTGGGTCACCCCACGTCTCAAGCATTCCACCCTCCGTCGGAATTGGTCGGACGGGCAATCCTCAAACGACGGTTTACGCGAACTTGCAGCCTCCGGACGGCACAGCCCGATGATCACCCACCGGCTGGTGGTCTTTTACACCACCTTCTCACCCTTACCGTAAGATCAGAACATGTAGATGATTCTGAAATTATGGCGGTTATTTTCTTCTGCCGTATCCTACTGTCGCCAATAGCTTCCACTTTCAGAAGCGGAGCGCCCTATGCTGCCCGGACTTTCCTCTCGCGGCATAATACCGCCAGCGGCAGAGCCGGGACACTGTATTCTTTTGCAAAGGTAATAATTTAAATTTAGAATGAAGAATGTAGAATGAAGAATTTAAAGAATTAGGAATTAGGAATTAGGAATTAGGAATGAAGAATGAATAATGAAAAATGCGGATTACCTTGACTTATACTGGCAATAGTAATCCGCATTCCTAATTTTATCGAGCGTTAGTAAAGCAATTCTTCATTAAATGAATTACTTTACGATTTTCTTTCCTTCCACCACGTATATTCCGTGTTGCAGTCCGTCGGTAGCAGTTTGACGGCAAACCTTAGTGCGTACTTTTGTGCCCGATATTGTATAAACGTCAACGAAGGCAGGCTGCTCCTCGGTCGGTAGCTCTATTATTGTAGGCTTTTCGTAGTTGTTGTAGCTGAAGACGATGTCCTTTTTGTCGCCCCATACATATTGTTCCAGTCCAGGATAATCCACATAGGGGTTGCGGTTCTTCTGAATTTTGTAGACAGCGTTGTTGCGGTCGATTTCCTTCTGGCTAACTGGGTCTTCCTGTGCCCATTTCAGCAGCAGTTGCTTTGCCCAATCCCTGAAAGCCGGATATTTGTCTCCAGAGAGCATGTCGCTTTTCCAACCGCTTACTTTATTCTCATAGCAGGTTACCATATAGAAATAAATGCGTGCGAAATCGCCTTTGTATTCATCGTTAGGTTCGAAGACGATGCCGCTGTATCCGCTTGTCGTATTTTTCCCGAGTTTGCTAAAGCCGTTATTCGACTTGTATTTTTCGCCGTCGGTTTCTCCAAAAGGATAATTGCTGCGCATTCCATTCACCTTACCGTCGGTAGGGACAATATGCATAAGGTCTGTATTCATCGGCGAACTGTCGTTAAACCAGTCTTTAGGGAAAGAGTGTTCCCGGTTAAACACGTCGCCTTCTTTTTGGTAATTTCCTGCCCTGTCTTTGTCAAAATCATAGTTAGTTGTACACGAATACATGTCCCAGACCTTTCCATCAGCCCTCTTATCTGTAGTTTTGAAGTGTTCCCACAGAGATTTGTAGCTTAATGTGGTGTGTTGGTTGATAATTCCTGCAAGTGCAGTTTTCAGTGCACTGCCCTTTTTGCCGTCGGCATTCGAGTAATAAGTACCACTGTTGTTCGGACCTTGAGCCCATGAGCAAACGGCAAAAAGAATCATTGCCGCAGCAAAAATGTTTCTTCTTAATGAGTTCATATAGTTGATTTTTTTATTGTCTTCAATTTCCAATATTTCAATTTTCTAATATTTCAATATTTCAATATTTCAATTTTAAATCAGTTTCTTCGGTACGCAGTCAGCCATTGCTTTATATGCCGTCTCGCTTGGATGTAGGTGGTCGCCGGAGTCAAATCCCGGTGCAAAACTTTTGGTGTTGTCGGTATCACGCACCGCCTTGTCGAAATCCACACAACCGTCAAAGATATCCGATGAGCGTAACCATTCGTTGAACTCCTCCCTCAGCTCGTTCCTCTCCTCGTTGTAAGTTCTCCATCCGAGTATAGGCAATAGAGTTCCGCTCCAAACCTTCAGTCCGAGTTCCCGAGCATGCTTAACGTAAATATCTTCCACTCCGTGTTTCAGATCCTCAAGCGAGGGCATGTCGCTCCATGGGCGAAATGGGTTAACATCAGTGCCAACGGGATGTATGATATCGTTGATACCATGTTGGATTATTACGTCCGACGCTCCGCTAACGTTCATTTCTATCGGGAAGCGTGTTGCCCCCTTCAGCCCGTAAGCTTGATAAGTGATGCAGTCGTATTGTCTGAGAATCCTCGTTCCGCTAACGGCACGTCGTATCACTGCAACGTTGTTCGATCCTTTCTCCCTTGCTCTTATTGCCAGCCAGTCAGGCCAGCTTTGAGCCGTGATAGAGTCGCCGTAGCAAATGAGGGCATGATTCTTGCTCTCGGTGTGAATGTCTATGGTATTTAAGAAATAAAACCATTGGGTATGGCGTGTCAGGTCAAGCGGCAGCGTCTCTTCTTCCGCGAAGTCACCATAGCTGTATTGTCCTTTTGAGAGCGGACCCGTAATAAGTGTTCCGGCATTCATCTGTGTGAAGTCTTTTAGATACATACTGACGATAAGTTTTTCGTATGCCTTTATTTCGATTTCAACTTCATCGCTTACCGTTTCTTTTCCCGGCATTAAGGTTACTTCCTTCTTTCCGTTGAAAGAAACGGTCGCTATGCTGTTGTTAAAGTCGGCAGCCCTGGCAATGATTACCTTGTTTATTGTTATGGGTTCCGTACCGGTAAGATTAGAAAATCTGAGTTTAAGCTTATCTCCCGAAAAAGGAATCTCAATTGGATACCTCAGTGTAATGTCTTTTGCATAAATAGCTTCGCGTCGATCAGTTATGGATGTAGCATTGCCCCAACAGCTTACCCATTTATTGTATACCTTATTATATATAATAGCGTTGTCACTCATTTCAGTAAAAAAGATAAGATTATAATTCTATATAGATAGAGCAAATCGAGAGTAGAAAGGAATGAATAATCCATTTCTCGTACTGAGATGCTTATCTTATGCAAAGATAATGCAAACCGAGAGGAGAATAAAATGAATTTATTCATTTTTTATCCCAAGGTGAAGCTTATCTTATGCAAAGATAGCATATTTATATTAAGAAAAAGCATAAAGTGGTGAGAATTAATCAGTTCTGAGCAAGTATTTTCTCTAAAAGTGCAAAAAAAATGAAATATATTTCCGTATGCCATTAAAAACTCGTATATTTGCAAGCCTTTTGAAGCATGATAGATGTATTACATATATAATAAACAAAAAAAATGACAAAAGCAGATATAATAGACGAGATTGTAGGCTCTACAGGCGTTGCCCGCAAGGATGTTTCGGCTACGGTCGAGGCATTTATGGAGGCAATAAAGAAAAGTCTGTTGGAGAATAAGGAGAACGTATACCTGCGTGGCTTCGGCAGTTTCATTGTGAAACACCGTGCCGAGAAGACCGCAAGAAACATTTCAAAGAATACGACAATAGTAATTGCGGCGCACGATTTCCCAAGTTTCAAACCAGCCAAGAGTTTTGTAAGCAGAATGAAGGGCGAGGAAGTAACAGACGAGGATTAAGTGATAGAGAATTTTCAATAACATTATATTTTAACAATTTAAAATTTAAAAGATTATGCCAAGCGGTAAGAAAAAGAAGGGCCACAAGATGGCTACTCACAAGCGTAAAAAAAGATTAAGAAAGAACAGACATAAGAGCAAATAAAAAGCTAACTGCAGAGTTAGTGCTCAATAAAGGTCTATTCGGACTGGGCATGTCAATCAATGCAGCATCGTTTTATAGCGCGCGTATTTATTGACATGCCCTTATTTTATCCTAGTAATCAAGTTTTTGTAAACAAGACATGACAAGCGAATTAATAATCGACGTACAACAGAAGGAAATTTCCATCGCTCTGCTCGAGGACAAGAACCTTGTGGAGTATCAGAACGAGCCAAGGTCGGCATCGTTCTCTGTTGGAAACATCTACGTGGCTAAGGTTAAGAAGCTTATGCCGGGCTTGAATGCAAGTTTTGTGGATGTAGGTTATGAGCGCGATGCCTTTCTACATTATCTTGACCTCGGGAGTCAATTCAACTCCTACGAAAAGTATATCAAACAGGTACAGAGCGACAGAAAGAAACTTTATCCTTTTTCGAAAGCTATGCGTCTGCCAGACCTTAAAAAGGACGGCAGTGTGCAAAACGAGTTGCAACAGGGACAGGAAGTGCTGGTGCAAATCGTTAAAGAACCTATTTCTACAAAGGGACCGCGATTAACGGCAGAACTCAGCTTTGCCGGGCGATACCTTGTACTTATTCCATTTGACGATAAAGTTTCTGTTTCCTCGAAAATAAAGAGCGGTGAAGAGCGTGCAAGGCTCAAACAACTCATCCACAGTATAAAACCGAAGAATGTTGGTGTCATCGTACGTACAGTTGCAGAGGGTAAGCGTGTGGCTGAGCTCGACACTGAGCTGAAGATACTCATGAAGCGATGGGAGGACGCTATCTTGAAGGTGCAGAAAACACAGAAACGCCCACAGCTCATATACGAGGAAACAAGTAGAGTCGTTGCAATGTTGCGCGACCTCTTTAATCCGTCTTACGAAAATATATACGTAAACGACGAGGAGGTCTTTAAGGAAGTAAAACACTACATTACGCTCATTGCACCAGAAAAGGCTGGTATCGTGAAACTTTATACCGGTACGGTACCTATCTTCGACAACTTCAACGTGACAAAGCAGATTAAGTCGAGCTTCGGACGAATTGTTAACTATAAGCATGGTGCTTATTTGTATATTGAACATACCGAAGCTCTTCATGTGGTTGACGTCAACAGCGGCAACCGCACACGTTCTGCAAACGGACAGGAGGCTAATGCCCTCGATGTGAACCTCGGTGCTGCCGACGAGTTGGCTCGACAGTTGAGGCTGAGAGACATGGGCGGAATTATTGTTGTGGATTTTATCGACATGAGTCTTGCTGAAGACCGCCAAATCCTATACGAGCGGATGTGCAAGAACATGCAGAAAGACCGCGCACGCCACAATATCCTGCCTCTGAGCAAGTTCGGACTTATGCAGATTACCCGTCAGCGAGTTCGACCGGCGATGGATGTTAATGTTGAAGAGGCGTGTCCTACGTGTCTCGGTACGGGCAAGATAAAGTCGAGCATACTTTTCACGGACCAATTAGAGAGCAAAATTGACAAACTGGTCAACAAGATTGGCATCAAGACATTCTATTTGCATGTGCATCCGTATGTTGCTGCATACATCAATCAGGGTTTCATAAGCATGAAACGCCGTTGGCAGATGAAATACGGATTTGGCGTGCATGTCGTCCCGTCTCAGAAACTTGCTTTCTTGCAGTATGAGTTCTACGACAGCAAGAAGCAGTTTATCGATATGAAAGAAGAGAATGAGGCGATAAAGAATTAATCTCTAAAAAGAATCTCCAATTTCCGTTTCTTGAAACATTTATCAAGAATATCAGAAATTGGAGATTTTTTTATTCTTAGTTTTTTTTACTGTACTACTTTGAATCTTATGCGGAATGAGTGTTTTTCCTCGTCCCAGTTGGTTCCGAGTAAAACGAACTTGCCTATTTGACTTGTAGAACGTACATGCTTTCCTATACAGGGACAAACATCGTAGTCGCCAATGCGGACAAGGCGCAACGTTTCAGATGCATCTTCAGGCAGCCGATCAAGTTTTACACCATCAGGGATATGGTTGCGGTCAACAAATTCGTATGTTACAGGTAAGTCCTCCTCGATAAGTTCGTTCATCCTTTTCTCAATCTCATTTTCCTCCTTGCGGTTAGGTTTATGGTCAAGTATGTAGCTTATCTTGCTCTTTTTGCGTTCTATGTGGGCATTTCTCGACCGTTCGCAGCCAAACATCCTCACCATCGTCTGGTTAAGCAGATGTTCGGCAGTGTGAGCCGGCGGAAACTCCTCTTTATTGTGGGCATTAAGCTCAATTTCGGTATTCATGACAATTATTGTATATTATTTTATTTTCAGAACCCTTGCGCTGTTAGGACTGACAAGTAGCGAAACAGGACTCTCCGTCGAAAGACATATCTTACTTGTTTCACCATTCATTAAGTCTACCGCGTCTGTAATTTCGTCAGGGAGATTCAGATAATCAAAGGCATGTTGCGGAATATTGATTTTTACGTCAGCTTCCGTATCGGAAAAGTTAGCTACAACGAGCAGCGTTTCGTTCTTGTATTTACGCAGAAAGGCATATTGCCTGGCTGAATCGAAAAATTCAGAAGTAGGATTTACATACATTAAATCAAAGAACTCCCCATCGCTTACAGCCTTTTCTGTTATGGCTATATTTAGCAATTTCTTGTATATAGCTTCCAAATTTTTCTCTTCGGCAGTAAGTTGCCTTCTTGATAAAAATCCGTGTATCAGCGAATCGAGCGACCAATAGTCGAAGATTGTTGTTCTGCCGTCCTTGCCGCTGAATCCTTCTTCGTCCATTCCGCGCTCGCCGTATTCCTGTCCGGCATAGAGCATAAACGGGTTCTTGCGCATAAGAACATTTACTGCGAGTGCCGGTACTCCCTTCATTCCGTTGTGGGCGAAGAAGTCGCTCGCCAGTCTCTGTTCGTCGTGATTTTCGAGAAAATATAGCATATTGCCGGCGATATCGTCAGTCTGTTGCCATTGGTATGTAATGTCTGAAGCAGGTCTGTTTCCACAAACCACAGCCCTCATGCAGTCATACATTCCTACTTTGTCATACAGATAGTTAAATCCGGCTGCGATGTATTCTCTGTATCGTGCCGGGTTGTATACTTCACCGATAAATGCGATGTTCTTGAATTTCCTTCTCACTTCCATTGTTGCCCAACTCCAGAATTCAGACGGCACCATTTCTGCCATGTCGCAGCGGAAAGCGTCAACACCTTTTCCTGCCCAAAATAGCAGAATGTCGAGCATCTTAACCCAGGTATCAGGTATAGGGCTGAAGTGTTTGGATATTCCGCCATAGTCGCAATAGTCAACTCCGTAGTTGAGTTTCACTGTTTCATACCAGTCATTGTTTCCCGGTCGATTGCCAAAGCAGTCGTTTCCTGTTGCCTTGGCTGGAAATTCCTCGTATGGCAATGGTTCGCCATGGTAAAGGTCGATATAAGGGGCAAAGTCCTGACCGGGACAGTAATAGAAATTATTCATAGGGTAGAACTGCTTTCCCGTGTCATCATCCTCACCGAAATCTTTTATTCCATCCGGCTTTGCTATAGATTTGTATTGCCTTGCTACATGGTTTGGTACGAAATCGATAATTACTTTCATTCCAGCCTCGTGTGTGCGTTTTACGAGTCTTTCAAACTCGAGCATCCTTCGCTTAACGTTTGTTGCCAGATCGGGGTCAATGTCATAATAGTCGGTAATGGCATACGGACTGCCGGCATTTCCCTTTACAACAGCGGGGTGCTGTCTTGGTATGCCATAGCCGCTATAGTCCGTTGTGGTGGCATGGCGTATTACTCCCGTGTACCATACGTGAGTAACTCCAAGTCCCCTTATCTGTCTAAGTACAGCAGGTGTAAACTTGTTGAGTTTGCCACATCCGTTATCTGTAATAGAGCCGTTATACTTACGCGTAGTGTTTTCATTGCCGAAAAGGCGCGTGAAAATCTGATATATTATAATCTTTTCCATGATTTTAGTCTTGTCTTTCTCCGCAAAGGTAATGAAAATTAAGATAACGGCAAATAAAAGCTTTGTTTTTTCATTGTTGCATGCTGTGCAGATTATGTTTTAGTTCTTTTTAAAACCATCTACAGCTCCTTGTACCTTCTTCTTTGTTCTTTTGAAGAACTTCGACACGCTTTTGCCTACGCCCTGAGCTGTGTCGCTCACGTCGTCGGCTGCGTTGTTTACGAATATTCGCGTCATTGCCTTTTGGTATCTTACTTTCTGCTTGCTGCATGAGCGGATGTCCTCATCGCTCAGACTGTCGTTTATCACTTTATATTCAGCGATAAACTCCTTGTATTCATTGCTGATTTCAGATTTCTGCCTACTCGAAAGAGTATCGCATTTTTCCACACCGTCAACGAAGTTTCCGAATCTTGCAGCGAATGTTTTGCTGTCGGGATTTTCGGGATTTGCTTTATTCTTCAGTAAGGTCGTTTCTTTTAGGGGTGTATCCTGTGCAGAACAGGGGGTAGGTATGGTTAATCCTAATGCTAAACCGATTGTGGTGATTCCTAATATCTTTTTCATAATGGGTATTCCTCCATTTCTTTATATAATGTATAATCTTTTTTGCTAAGATACATTCTTGTGATGTATGATGCTGCAAATATAACCATGTTATGTGTTTCTTGGGCAATGTTGTAACTTTCTTTATAAATCATTAATCCATGTTTGGTAAGTCAACGTAATTTATAAATAAGTAATAACTGAGTCAACCTGTATTAACAATAATACTAAACGTGGTCAACTAAAGTCGTTAAACCACAACTGAAATCGTTAAATAACATAGAAAAATTTGTTCGCCACTGATGGACCAATAGTCACCACTGATGGACCAATAGCCACCACTGATGTATCAATAGCCGCCACAGGTGTACAATTTTATTTAATGGCAAACTCTGATTCTTATTCTCGCAGAAAAGAGTTAGTCTTGCATGTTTTTCAATATAGAAAAATATCCACCACTGATGGCAAATAAGCCTTCAGTGGTGGATAATGAGTTGTATACCGGTCAATTTCATTTCCGCCAAAACCTTGATGTTATATCTTGAAACGAGCCGTCGGCGAGTTTCTTGTACAGGCGCTGGTTAGTTGTCCTTTCCTTCAGTGCGCCGAGGTGCTCAATATACGGTCCAAGCTTTATATAGTCGAAGTTCTCCTGGCAGATGTCTCTGGAAACTGTTTGCCTGCCACTGTACCATCCTACCTTAATAGTTGGATAGGTAGAGTGTATATATTGTGCAAGTCGTTCCACATCAGAAGGCGATGCATCACCGCCCATAAAGCATATACAGGTAATGTCGTCGCCGTATTTCTCCATAAAAGCGTCAATCGTGTTCTTGTTGAGTACCTCTCCGATATCGTCCCAAAGATAACTGCTGTGGCAACCGGGGCAATGGCAGGGACAGTTAGAGATGTTGATAGAGAGAGTAACCTCGTCTGGGATCTCCTGAAACACGATGCCGCAGTTTACGTGTTTAAGCATTTTTGTTTCCCTTATTCTTTATGCCAGTTTCTCCTTTCCAGCATAATAACGTCGGTGAGCCTCTTCCTGTCGGGCGGCAGAGAAATTGCTGACCCTCTTCAGGTAGCCAATGATGCGCGTCATGTAGTCCACGTTCTTGCTGTGGCAATGAGGGCATTCCTTGAGGTATCGCTTGTCGATATAGCCACAGTCGTTACAGATGGTGTTTGGGATATTGAACGTGAAGTAGTTGCATCCCTCTTTGGCTGCAACGCGCAGCAGCTGGCGGTATTGTTCCTTTGAAAGGTGTTCGTCGAGGTTCATGTGCAGGGCGGAGCCACCGGTGAGATGCTCTATATAGGGTGCACCGTGCATCTTGAATTTGTCAATAATATTCAGCGAGTCGTCTTCAACAATGTAGAAATAGCTGTTGTAGCAGTCGCGTGGTACGAAGTATCCGTCTTCGCGATCCCATTTCGCATGTTTCACACCGACGTTCTCTGCCGGAATCATCTCGCAGTTGAACATCACGTCCTTTGTTCTGTATTTCTTGTTGTATTCTTCTACAATTCCGAGTACACCCTGTACGAAAGCCAGATAGTCTGGGTTGTCAGTAATGGAGAGTCCGAGGAATTCGGCAGCTTCCACGAGTCCGTTCACTCCTATAGTAAGATACTGGCGTCCCATATTTATGTATCCGGCATCGAAGAGTGGCAGCATGCCTTGCTTTTGAAGCTCTTTCAGGTTCTCGTTGTAGGCGAGTTGTACTTTGTGTACGAGGTCAACGACCTTTGCGAGATATTCCTTGTAGTCGAGTTTGTTGTTTACGGCATATTGTATACACCTGTTCAGGTTAATGGTGAGAACACTTTTTGAGCCTGTAGACACACCGCCTGCACCGAGCGTATAGCTGAAACCGTTGTCTTGAATCTCGTTTCTCAGTCGGCAGCATGAGCTTAGGGAGTCGGCGTTGTCGCTCATGTATGTAAAGAACGAATGTCCTTCAGAGTACATCTCGGCTGTAAAGTCGCCCCATTCCTTGTCGAGCACGTCCTTGCCGTCGGAAAGGAGTGCCATTGTTTCAACAGGGAAGGTAAGGACGGTTTTCGTACGTTCCTTGTTAAACCATTTCATGAAACGTTTTTGCAGCCAGCTCAGTCCGTTCCAGTCCGGTTGACTTCCATCTGGAAAATAGAATTCACCGAAAAGGCTCTCGAAATAAGGTTTGTCGTAATATGCAATATTCCAGAATACCGCCTGGTAGTTTCTTGCTCCAGTAGGCTGGTTTATGGAGTAGACTATTTGCTCGAAGCAGTCGGTAATTATTTTGTCGATGGTGCGCTGCTTTGCTGAGAGGTCTACAACCTTGTCTGCATGCTCCCAATAGTCTTTGCCATATTCCAGTCCGATGAAATAGTTCAGATACATTAGAAATTCAGGTGTGGCGCATGCACCGCTCAGCATGCTTGATACCATGAACACCATATTTACGAAGCCTCCGCAGAATGATTTTAGATTGGTTGGAGCTGTAGAGTTTCCGCCGATGGCAGCAGTGCCGCCTATAAGCCACGGATACATTGTTATGGATGCGCAGTAGTTGGCGAGGCTTGTTTCGTCGTTCTTATATATAAAATGGTGTGTGAGCAAGTCGATGTATTTGTCTGACAGTTCTTTTCCGTACATTTTTTTGATTCTGTCAGTCAGCAGACGTCTGTTCAATCTTATAAAGCTTGATTTCGGTAGTTCTCCGATAAGAGTAGCAATGTTCTTGTGCTCAACATTTGCATTGGCATCGTATTTTGATCCGGTAGCTGCGTTAGAAGCTTGGCAGTAGTCTGCGAGGAATTTCAGCTTCTCCATTGTTTCGCGGTCTTCGGTGTGCTTTTGTCTGTATAGCATGAAACTCTTGGCAACGCTGTAGTATCCCTCTTTCATGAGCGATTCTTCCACTTGGTTTTGTATGTCTTCTACGGTAATGCCCTCATGTATGTCGAGGTTTGCGATTATCTTTGATATGCAACCTAAGTCGGTAGGCTCATCAACAGAGTTGAATGCCTTGATTATGGCACTCATTATCTTGTCCAGACTGAAGCGGTCTTTTGAACCGTCACGCTTGGTAATGGTGAAGTTTTTTATTTTCATGATTGTGGTAAAATATTTTTTTTATTTGTTTGTTTGGGTTTAAAGTTTTCTATTTTAACATTTAACAAGATTCTGAAAAATGTACGTAAGTATTTTGTGTTCAATTACTTATGTCTGATTTATCAAGTGGTGTAACTTGTTGTGTGCTCAGTAAAAGTTTTCCGTTTTGGGTAACTTCTAAGCTCTTTTGTTTTGGAAAGTTTTCAGATTTGTTTTCCTTTTCCGATGCAAAGGTATGAAAAAAAAAGAAGTCTGCAAGCGGAAAAGTATAAAATATGTCTAAAAAAAACAGCGAGAAATTCTGTGTAAAAAGAAACAGAAAATGTTACTCGCTGTTTATCAATAGGTTTGATACATTTGCTTATAGTTAAGCGTTCAATGTAGGTTTTTCTTACTTTATTTAAGTTGTATTTCTTTGTATCCCACGAGTCGGTCGGTGCGTTCTCCCTGTCCCCGAAAATATACCAGGGCGGAATATTTATTTTCTGTTTGGAAAAAGTTGCCTTCGGTTGGTATTATTTCCGTTTTACCTTCAGGGGTGCGCATTACGTATTGGAAGGAGTAATATCCTTGTTTTAAAAGGGCGCAACCTTCGTAACGTGCCTTTTCTTTGTTGTATTCCATTTTCCATGAAGGTATGAAACTGTCGTATGTCCATGCACCGTTTATATAGACATCGTTATTTACAGGTGAAGGACAGTTGAGGGTGAAATGTACAAACATATAATCAGAGGCACGGTCATTCTCTATGTTGTCGCTATTGCGGATATAAAATGCGCCGTCGGCATCTTCATCATACAGATAGTTAGGGCGCGGGTCATTCTCGTAGAGCCATGCATGATAGTTGGTACCGTCCCATGAAATGTGGTCTACTCCCATTGTAGCATGCGAGGTGGCGAGAGTCTCAAACTTGTGGTATTCGTTTCCGGCATCGAATATTAGTTCGCGGTTGTGGGTCCATTGCAGACCGTCGACAGTTGCATATTGTGGCTTTGTGTTAATCTTTGCATTGTCCCAACGGCGATTTTGCAGTACTGCGGTCTTTATCTGTGTAGTGGGGTCGATAACGCGCAGAGAGTTATATCTTACTGTCATTTCCACTTGCTGGTGGGATTTGTTTGTGTCAATGTCGGTATTTGTTGTTACGTCCATTCCTACGGTTGCAGAAGGTTCGGCAACCAGAAAACATGCCGTCAGAATCTTCTCGCCGGTATTGTCGTCGGTTACTGTCAGTTTGTAGTTGCCGCTGAGTTTCAGACTGCATCTGTCGTTAGGAATTGTTAAGCTGTAATGCGTGTAAAGTACATTTGTGCCAATAGACTCTTCTACGTCATCGATAGTGTTGTCTGTAGCAAAACCTTCAATATAGTCGCTTTGGAAAAGTCCGTCAGATGTAGACCAGTCGGCTTCGCAGTGTTCTATACTGTATGTGTATCGCTGATAAGTATGCGTTAGGTCGTCAAATGAAATCCTTATCACATTGTCATGGTTGCTATCGTGAAGTTGCATGACTGGCAGTGATAGCCATTTTTCGCCACACACTACTTGCAGTGATTTTATATTGTCTTTAAAAATCTCATTGCGTTGAGCGTGGAGTCCTGTCGGTATCATTGATGCTATGATGGTGGCAGAGAGTAATAAGCTGACCTTGGTGGGTTTGTATGTTTTATTGCGTTTTTTTTTCATGCATATTCCTCCGATAATATCCGTTCGATAGCAAGTGGCAGGTATTTGTATTCCAAGGCGTGAACCTTTTCTGCAATTTTTTCTGCAGTATCTTCGGGGAAGATAGGGGTGGAGTGTTGTTCTATAATTTCGCCCCGGTCGTACTCGTTGCTTACGTAGTGTATTGTTATGCCACTTTCTTTCTCGTTATTGTTTTTTACTGCCTCGTGAACATGCATGCCGTACATTCCCTTTCCACCATATTTTGGTAAAAGCGACGGGTGTATGTTTATTATTTTATGTGGATAGGCTTCGGTTAGAAAATCCGGAATAAAAAGCATGAACCCGGCAAGTACTATTAGGTCTATGCTGTTTCTGGTGAGTATTGGCAGTAGCGTAGTACTGTCGTTGATCTTTTCTTTGGTAAGGATAATAGTGTTTATTCCGTATTCTTTTGTCCTTTCTATAACCTTGGCTTTGGGGTTGTTGGTGATGACCATAGCTACCCTAATATCGTCAGACCCTTTGAAGTGTCTGATAATATTAGCGCAGTTTGTACCGTTGCCCGAGGCAAAAATGGCGATGTTTTTCATAAGCTCAAGAGTAAATGGTGTTTAATTTGTCTGTCAATCGTTGTCGATGTCAAAATCGTCGTCATATTCATCGAAGCCGAACATTGCCGGTTCTATGAAAGCGTCAAGGCTTCGGCGGTCCTTCTTTGTTGGTCGGCCGGTTCCCCTTGCTCTGTCAACAAAACCGCTGATGCGGCTCATTTCGAGAATTTCGTATTGCTTAGGGTCTGTAACGTTCTCGTAAATTTCCGGGATAAGTTTTGCACCAACGCGCTGTTCTATGCATTTTAGGATTTTAAACGAATAAGTTACTGGCGGTTTCCTTACGCTTACTGTTTCCCCAACTTTTACCATATGCGATGGTTTTACACTTGTGCCGTTAATCGTTACCCTACTGTTTTTGCATGCGTCGGCAGCAATAGAGCGTGTCTTGAAAATTCGTGCCGCCCATAACCATTTGTCAATTCGTGCTGTATCTGCCATATTTATGCTATTTCCTGTGATTAAACTGGTTCATTGTAATGTCGATGCCAGCAAGTACAAAACTCTTTATGATGTCGCATGCCGTATCGATAGCAGGGGTGAGGACCTTCATGTCCTCACTGTCATATTTACCGAGTACCCATTCCACTTGCATGCCACGTGGAAAATCATTGCCTATTCCAACTCTCAGTCTTGCATATTTTTGAGTGCCGATTACCGACTGTATGTTTCCGAGTCCGTTATGTCCGCCATTACTGCCGTTTCCTTTCAGTCTAAGATTGCCGAGCGGCAATGACAGGTCGTCAACAATCACCAACAGGTGTTCTAATGGAATGTTTTCTTTGTTCATCCAATATCTTACGGCATTTCCGCTAAGATTCATGAATGTTGTAGGTTTGAGCAAGATGAGTTTTCTGCCTTTTACGGATGTCTCGGCAACAAAACCATATCTCTTGTCCTGGAAATCAGCTCCTGCTTCATTGGCAAAGGCGTCTACAACCATAAATCCTGTGTTGTGTCGTGTCTTGTCGTATTCGTCGCCGGGGTTACCCAGACCGACGATTAAGAATTTATCCATTTTTCTTTTTTTTACCTTATATATATATATATATGAAACAAATAGTCTCAATCTTATTATTAATTCGAACTTTGTATATGTCTGAATGCTTCTTCTTTTATATTAATGTTTATTTATGAAAAACGGGTGACTCTAAATATGAATATTCAGAATCACCCTTATTTCCTTTTGAAGCCTTTAGACTACGTTGCGGCAATTAAGCCTCAGCATCGCTTGCTGCAGCGATAGACTTACGTGTAGCCTTGATAGAGCATACAACAACGTTCTTGCTTGTTGCCATCTCAAGACCCTCGTAGTTGAGCTCGCCAACTTTGATGCTCTTGCCGATAGCAAGATTTGTAACGTCAATGTCGAGGTGCTCAGGGATATCCTGATATTTGGCTGTAACGTTGATTTTGCGGATAGAGAGGTTCATACGGCCACCGTCGCGAACACCCTGTGCCAAACCATTGAGCTTAACAGGGATACCAATAGTGATAGGCTTCTGATCGTTAACCTCGTAGAAATCAACGTGGAGAAGTGCGTCGGTTACAGGGTGGAACTGCAGCTCTTTCAGAATTGCAGTGTGCTCCTCACCGTCGATAACGAGCTTGATAACGTAGATGTGTGGGGTGTAAACGATTTTGCGGAGCTCGCTCATAGGGCAAGCAATTGACAGAGCCTCAGGAGCACCGTCTGCGTTCTTTGCCTCACCATAAAGGTTACATGGAATCAAGTTCTGCTTGCGCAAAGCCTTAGCAGCCTTCTTTCCAAGGTCAGCTCTTTTCTGACCTTTAACTTCAACTTCTTTCATAATTGTGTTACTCTAAATTAAGTTGTTAATAATAATGCTTAATTCACCATCACACGGGAATTTTATTCACGTAGTGCTTTGAAAAAGCTTGGCAAAGGTACCGCTTTTTTGCATAACTAGCAAATTCTTAGATAAAAAAAGCGTAAAAACATTCCGCTTTTCTTGCAAGAAACATGTATTTTGAGTATTTTTGCAGAGATTTTTACGAAATACACGTTCATTTATATATTATATAAGATGATAAACAGAGAATTGATAAGGATAAAAATAGTCCAGTTAACCTACGCATACTATCAGAATGGTAATCATAACATGGATAACGCAGAGAAGGAACTCTTGTTCAGTCTCTCGAAAGCTTACGACTTGTATAATTGTCTCTTGTCGCTTATAGTTTCTGTGTCAAGAGAAGCTCATTTGCACTATGATGTAGATGTGGCACGGGCAAGACGTGAAGGTAAGGAACTTCCGTCGGCTAAATTTGTAAACAATCGTTTTGCCATGCAGCTTGAAGAGAACAAACAACTCGCAGAGTATGTTGAAACTCAAAAGACAACATGGGAAGACAATATCGAATTTGTTCGAGGTCTTTTGTCGCAAATCGAGCAGAGTCAGATTTATAAAGACTATATGGCGAACGGTGAAGACTCTTATGAAGATGACCGTGAGGTTTGGCGAAAGTTATATAAGGCTCTCGTTATGGAAAACGAGGATTTGGATTCTTTGCTTGAGGAACGTAGTCTTTATTGGAACGATGACAAAGAAATTGTTGACACTTTTGTCTTGAAGACAATAAAGCGTTTTGATCCTAAAAATAAGGCGAAACAGGAGCTTCTGCCGGAGTATAAGGATATTGAAGATAAAGATTTTGCAGTAAAGCTTTTCCGTGCTACAATTCTCAATGCTGACCAATATCAGCGTTATATGAGTGAGACTTCACGAAACTGGGATTTTTCGCGTCTTGCCTACATGGATGTAGTTATTATGCAGATAGCTATTGCCGAGATGCTAAACTTCCCGAATATTCCTGTCAGCGTGACAATCAATGAGTATGTTGATCTTGCCAAGCTATATAGTACTCCGAAGAGTGGGTCTTATATAAATGGTATGCTCGATTCCATTGCTCGGTATTTGTCAGAGAATGGTAAAATGTTGAAGCCGGTTGCAGAGAGAAGATAGAGAATACAGTATGTAGATATTTTTAAAGTTGTCTGCGTGGTGTAGTTGGGAAATTTTAATTAATATAATTAAGGTAATAAATATAGAATAGAGTATGAATTCATCAGTTCTTTTGGCGGCTCAAGCCGCAGGTCAGCAAGGAGGCAGTATGTCGTTCCTTATTATGATGGTGGCGATATTTGCCATAATGTATTTCTTTATGATACGTCCTCAGAATAAAAAACGCAAGGAAATATTAAAATTTCAAAATTCCCTTCATGAGGGTTCAAGTGTTGTAACTGGTGGCGGATTGTATGGAACCGTAAAGAGAATAGATCTTGCTGCAAACAAAGTTGATGTTGAGATAGCTAAGGGGGTAGTGGTGACAGTTGATAAAGGCAGCGTCTTCGCTGACGTCTCTGAGTCTGCTGCCGTTAGCAAAAACTAATGGGTAAGAATATTTTCATAAATATTTCCAGTGCTTTCAGAAACTCCTTCTTCCGTCTTGTGAATAAGGAGTTCCTGATTTTTTTGTTCTTTCTCGCTTTGAGTGGAGCTTTTTGGCTATTGCTTGCGCTGAATGACACTTATGAGCAGGAGATACGTTTTCCTGTAAGGATTGTCAATGTGCCGAAGAATGTTGTTCTTGTGAGCGATGCTGACGATACATTGCGCGTTTCCGTACGTGACAAGGGGTACACCCTTTGTGCTTATTTGTATGGAGAGAAAATCAGAAGAATTGATATTCCGTTTTCCTCATACATTAAGAAAAAAGGTTATGGCATGTTATCGGCGGCAGAGTTGTCTAAACTTGTTTATCAAGAGCTTTTCAGTTCTTCGCACATAACGTCATTGAAACCGGAAAAATTGGAGTATTTCTATAACTGCGGAATGCACAGGCGTTTGCCTGTACGCCTATTCGGCAATATAGTTCCGGAAGCAAGTTATTATCTTGCCAGGGTGGAGTTTAAGCCAGACTATGTTGACGTTTATGGAAGTCAGAGCAAGCTCGACAGTTTGAAGTGGGTCTATACAGAGCGCCTTAGCTTGAGGAATCTTAAAGACACTATTGTGCGCATGATAGATTTGAGAAAGATTAGAGGAGTGAAATGTGTACCGTCTATGGTAAAAATTTCCGTTTATCCGGATGTTCTTACTGAAGAAAGTATAGAGGTGCCGATTACTGCAGTTAATATGCCGGAGGGAAAGGTTCTCCGTACATTTCCGGCACGTGTTAAAGTGGTATTCACTGTCGGCGCAAGTAATTTCCGCAATGTTACCCCCGATAAGTTTCGTATAGTTGTTGATTACAACGAGCTACAGGCTAATCCTTCAGAAAAATGCAACTTGCGTATAGCCCAGGTTCCTCATGGCATAAAGAATGTCCATACGGAGGTAGCGCAGGTTGACTATCTTGTTGAGGAGCAGTAGTGGAAATCTATTAGTCAGAAAACTTATAGCGTAATGAAAATAGCAATAACAGGTGGCATTGGAAGTGGAAAGTCTTACTTTTGCGATTTGCTTCGTAAGCGGGGCTTTGAAGTGTATGATTGTGATGGGGCTGCAAAACGTATAATGCTTGAAAATTCTGATGTCATTAGGCGTTTGAAAGAAGTTGTCGGTGATGATGCATATACTGCTGATGGAAAATTGAATAAACCACGCCTTTCGAGATTTATCCTTTCGTCTGAAGAGAATGCAAAGTGCGTGAATGATATTGTTCATCCTGCCGTCGCTGCAGATTTTGAGCAGTCAGGAATGACAATTATGGAATGTGCAATACTTTTTCAAAGTCATTTTGACCGTCTCGTTGACAAGGTGGTGTGTATATCTGCCGACAAGGAAGTTCGTGTGAAACGTATCATGTCGCGCGATTCCATCTCCAGAGAGAAAGCCATGGAATGGATATCATGTCAAATGAGCCAGGAAGAGATGGAACGAAGAAGTGATATTGTAATTGAGCATAATACAGATGTTACCGAAGATGACATGCTGAAACTCATAAGTGCAATAAAAGTGTGATTTTATACGATTATTCGATTTTATATCGATACGCATATTAAAATAGAGCAGAAAACAAATATTAATAATATATTAAACAAATAAACAAAAATGGACTATACAATTTTGTCGGTTTCTGGAAAACCAGGACTTTACAAGCTCGTTTCGAGAGCAAAAATGAATCTTATCGTTGAAGCTTTAGACTCTACACATCGTCGTGTACCGGTCTTTGCATCAGACCGTGTTACAAGTCTTCAGGATATTGCCATGTATACTAATGCAGACGATGTGCCTTTGATGAATATTCTTGATGCTGTGTTGAAGAAAGAAGATGGCAAGGTTTGTTCGCTTAATTACCGCAAATGCTCAAAAGAAGAGCTCCATGAGTATTTTGCTTCAGTCTTGCCAGACTACGACCGCGACCGTGTTCACGACAGTGATATAAAGAAACTTCTTCAGTGGTATAATATTCTCGTTGAGGCTGGTGTTACAGATTTCTTGACAGAAGAAGCTCCTGCAGAAAATACTGATGAGGCTGCATCCGAGGAGGCAAAATAAGTAGTAAATCATTTCTAACCAGTCAAACAGGGAGACTTAGGAATATGAGAAGAGCAGAACGTTATGAGCAAGTATTGAATTATTTCAAGGCTAAGATGCCGGAAGTAACGACAGAGTTGTACTTTGCAACTCCCTTTCAGTTGCTTGTAGCTACTATGCTCAGTGCACAGTGTACGGACAAGCGTGTAAATATGGTTACGCCGGAACTTTTCCGTCGATATCCGGATGCAAAATCATTGGCACAGGCTGATGCAGATGATGTGTTATTGCTTATAAGTAGCGTTTCGTATCCAAATGCAAAATCTCGCCATCTTGTGGAGATGGCACATAAGTTAGTGGATGATTTTGATGGTGAGGTACCGCATGACATGGCATCACTTGTCAGTTTGCCTGGTGTCGGACGCAAGACTGCCAATGTTGTTCGTGCTGTAGCATTCGGTGAGGCAGCAATGCCGGTAGATACTCATGTCTTTAGAGTCAGCCATCGTTTAGGACTAGTTCCGCGGACGGCAGATACACCACTTGCTGTGGAGAAAATACTTACTTCAAATATTCCAGAGAGTTTACAGGCTGATGCCCATCATTGGTTGTTGCTTCATGGCAGATACGTTTGTACCAGTCGTTCGCCACATTGTGAAGACTGTCCGTTCAATGATTTTTGTCCATTGGCAGGAAAAGAAAATGCAAGTAGAAGGGTAAAACGATAAGTTGAAAGTTTTGCTGTAGGTTAGAAAATGAAACTTGAAAAAATAGATACCAAAAAGGAGTTA
>DCBP01000014.1:0-14066 GCA_002314055.1 Prevotella sp. UBA1104 | reverse complement strand
TAACTCCTTTTTGGTATCTATTATAAATATAATTACATGATTCCGTGTGCACTTACGGTCTTGTCTATGCGTCCGATCATTCCCTGCAGAGCCTTGCCAGGTCCACATTCGGTAAAGTCATCTGCACCGTCAGCAATCATATTCTGCACACATTGAGTCCAGCGTACAGAGCTTGTAAGTTGTGCGATAAGGTTCTTCTTGATTTCAGCAGGCTCAGTATGAGGCTTACCGTCAACGTTCTGGTAAACAGGACATTTAGGTGCGTGAATTTCCGTTTTCTCTATAGCAGCCTCCAGCTCATCCTTAGCTGGCTGCATCAGTGGAGAATGGAAAGCGCCGCCAACCTTCAGCGGGAGAGCACGCTTTGCTCCAGCTGCTTTCAATTTCTCGCATGCTTCCTGTATAGCCTCAATGTTTCCTGAAATAACGAGCTGTCCAGGACAGTTATAGTTTGCCGGAACGACAACGCATCCAGGTTTGCTGATTTCTTTGCAAACCTCTTCAATCTTATCGTCAGCCATGCCGACGATAGCCGCCATAGTAGAAGGTGCAGCTTCGCAAGCCTTCTGCATAGCCATGGCACGTGCATAAACGAGGCGCAGTCCGTCCTCAAAAGTCAGAGCTCCAGCAGCTGTAAGAGCCGAGAATTCACCGAGTGAGTGTCCGGCAACCATTGCTGGTTTGAAATCGTCGCCCATACATAGAGCGCTGATTACGCTGTGTAGGAAAACGGCAGGCTGAGTCACTTTTGTCTGTTTCAGTTCCTCGTCAGTTCCGTTAAACATGATGTCTGTGATGCTGTATCCGAGAATTTCGTTAGCTTTGTCGAAAAGTTCTTTTGCCAAAGGGTTGTTGTCGTAGAGGTCTTTTCCCATGCCTACGAACTGTGCTCCCTGTCCTGGAAATACAAATGCTTTCATTATTTTCTTTTTTATATTAAAAATGTTTTTTCTCTTGTCTTTGATGTTTCTTGCTTGTTTCATAATGCTCCGCGTTGTATCTATGTTGTAGAAATAGCGGATGTGGTAACATGCCGAAAATCTTTGCAAAGTTAGTCAAAAATGTTGGATATTAGTCATCTGACGGGAAAAATATGCAGTATATACTAAAATCTTGTGAAAAAAACTCATCATATTAGGAAAAATACTCACAAACAATTATTTTTGTCATGATTAAACATTTGTATTATGAGAAAATTGATAATAGTGCTTGTTATTGTCTTTAGTTACTTTCTTACGTCAAAGGCACAGCATATAGACCTTAATTATAATAAGGTAGAGGAAAACAATAAAGTTTCAGTCGGTGATTCTTTGACAGATATTGCTTCGATGACAAAAGTTTCAGAGTGTAGTTTGCCCGAAAACTCTGTACCAAAGCCATATTCGCGTCGCTCTTATTATGGTGAGCCATATAGTGTTGCTAATGATTCTCTTCATTTGCCGGCACTTACGATGCGTGGGCAAATGCCTTTGATGTCTTGTTCTTATGCCTCATTATGGGGACTTGATACATGGCAGCTGCATAAAGGCTTGAATATGAGTCTCGGTGCCTCGGTCTTTGCTTCCTTCGGTAAGAATGCACCGCATGGGGCTGGTTTTGCGCAAGAGCTCTCCATGATGTATGCTGTTCCACTTTCAAAAAATCTTTCTCTTGCTTTAGGCGGATGGATAAGTAATGCTTATTGGGCTCACGACCGTTTTACCGATGCCGGTGTTAGTGCTGTCTTGGGATATAAGTTTGATAATCATTGGGAGGCTTATGTTTATGGACGGAAATCGCTCGTAAATAAGCCGATGCCTTATCACTTCAATACAATGCAAGAACTCGGTGACCGTATTGGAGCTGCCGTAAAATATAATTTTTCGCCGAGTTTCAGTGTGCAGGTTTCTGTTGAGACGGGTAGGGCAAAACTTCCTGATTATGATAGTCGGCAAAGTCTGTTTCATGGCGATGGCGGTATGAAATAAAAGGTGCAGAAAAATTGCATGTATTATGCACCTTCTGTGCAGTATAGAAGCACCAAAGGTGAATGATAGCTTTAGCATCCGTGAATCAAACCAATATTGAATTGTATTATTCAGAATAAAAAAGCAAAGAAAATTTTTGTCGGTTAAAATATTCGTTTTATCTTTGACGCCAAATTGTGTTTAGGAAATAAAAACAGAACTTATTATGGAAAAATTATATCCGTTTCTATTTGAACCGAACCTACATACCGTAGTATGGGGCGGTGATCGTTTGTGTCCATATAAAGGCCTGGAGCCCAAGGCAGAACCAATAGGCGAAAGCTGGGAGGTCAGTGCTGTTCCTTCGAGTGTTAGCGTAATTCGTAATGGCTCTTTTGCCGGTAATGATCTTGTTTCGGTAGTTTCAGAATATCCGAGTGAGATTCTGGGCGAGACAGTGGCTAAGAACTACGACAATAAGCTTCCTCTCCTTATAAAATTTATTGATGCCAAGCGAGACCTCAGTATTCAGGTTCATCCGAACGACGAGATGGCGCGCAGAGTACATGGCAAGTCAGGTAAAACGGAAATGTGGTATATTATTGATGCCAAACCTGGAAGTTATCTATATGCCGGATTTAAAACGCAGATATCAGAATACGAATATAAAAAACGTATAGCCGATGGTACCATTACCGATGTATTGGCGCGCCATGAGGTGCATCCCGGTGATGTGTTCTATTTGCCGGCAGGTAGAGTTCATGCTATTTGCAGTGGTATTCTTCTTGCGGAAGTTCAGCAGTCGTCAGATCTTACTTATCGTATTTACGACTACAACCGTCCTGGTCTCGACGGCAAGCCGCGTGAGTTGCATACAGAATTGGCGGCACAGGCTCTCGACTACCATGTGGAGGATTCGTATCGTACCGTTTACAAGGAGGCAGAAAACCGTTCTAACCTTGTTATAGACTCTCCGTATTTTACAGTTCGCGTTACCGATTTAGTTGATACCTTCCATCGTAACCTTATGAAATACGACAGCTTCATAATATGTATGTGCATAAAAGGAGACTGCAAAATCGTTGTACGTTCCACGGGCGACGAAATAATACTAAAAGAGGGTAACAGTTGCTTGATACCGGCATGCATTGCCGATTATGATGTAATACCGCTACATGGAAACTCGCGTATCTTAGATGCATTTATCGACAACAAGGACCGTAGTTTGCCACACCGCATAACACGTTTCCTTCACCTTACTTATAAATAGAATTTAGATTCGGGAATATAGAGTTAAGAGGATTGTTTCCTAATAGAAGAAAACAACTCTTAATTCTATATTCTTTATTCGATAATTTATATTACACATTAATCTCTTGCCGAAACATTTTAAACTCCCGAATCGTCTTTCTTTATTAAAATTGTTGCACACTCATTATGTAGTGTGCGCATTTTTAAGATAAAGAGTTTAAAATATTTTAAATACCATGATACTTGTTTCAGATTTTCGTCTATTTATTATTATATTTGCATACCGATTTATGGGAAAAACAATAAAAAATAACGAAAAAAAGATATAAAAATTTATGTTTGAAAATCTAAGCGACAGACTTGAGCGTTCCTTTAAAATACTTAAGGGAGAAGGCAAGATAACAGAGATTAACGTTGCGGAAACGCTCAAAGATGTGCGTAGGGCATTGACCGAGGCCGACGTGAACTACAAGGTTGCAAAGAACTTTGTAGACACCGTAAAGAAAAAAGCAATGGGTATGAATGTGCTCACTGCCGTAAAACCTGGGCAACTCATGGTGAAACTCGTTCATGACGAGCTTGCAGAGCTTATGGGTGGAGAAGCTGCAGAGTTAAAACTTGATGGTCATCCTTCAATAATCCTAATGTCTGGTCTGCAAGGTTCCGGAAAAACTACATTTAGCGGCAAACTTGCAAACATGCTGAAAAATAAGCAGCATAAAAATCCATTGCTCGTAGCATGTGACGTTTATCGTCCTGCAGCAATAGACCAGCTCAAGGTTGTAGCTGAGCAAATCGGTGTTCCTGTTTATTCAGAAGAAGGAAACAAAAACGTCGTTGAAATAGCAAACAATGCGATAAAGGAAGCAAAAGCCAAGAACTATGATGTAGTTATTATAGATACTGCCGGTCGTTTGGCTGTCGACGAAGAGATGATGGACGAGATTGAACGACTGAAGAATGCCGTAAATCCAAATGAAACACTCTTCGTTGTAGACTCCATGACCGGACAGGATGCCGTTAATACGGCAAAGACTTTCAATGATCGCCTTGATTTTGACGGTGTAGTCCTGACAAAGCTCGACGGTGATACACGTGGCGGTGCTGCTCTCAGCATTCGTACCGTTGTTACGAAACCGATAAAATTCGTAGGAACAGGCGAGAAGATGGAAGCAATCGATGTGTTCCATCCATCACGAATGGCAGACCGTATCCTCGGAATGGGTGATATCGTAAGTTTGGTAGAGCGTGCACAGGAACAGTTTGATGAAGAGGAGGCAAAACGTCTTCAGAAGAAGATACAGAAAAACAAATTCGATTTCAATGACTTCCTCGGACAGATTCAGCAGATAAAGAAGATGGGTAATCTTAAAGATCTCGCTTCTATGATACCGGGTGTAGGCAAGGCAATAAAAGATGTGGACATCGACGATGATGCTTTCAAGGGTATTGAAGCAATAATTCTTAGCATGACACCAAAGGAACGCACGAATCCGGAAGTCCTCAATACAAGTCGTCGCCAGCGTATCGCCAGAGGCTCAGGTACAAGTATTCAGGATGTAAATCGTCTTATAAAACAGTTTGACCAAACACGCAAAGTGATGAAGATGGTTACAGGTTCTAAGATGACGCAGATGATGAATGCAATGAAACACATGAAGGGTGGAATGCCTGGAATGCCAAAGATTTAGAATTCTTATCAGGAATTTCTTGTCTGCCAACAATATGGATAGGCAAAAATTTCCGAAAAATTAAAAGATAAAAGGAAAAACATGCAGTTAATTGACGGAAAAGCTACAGCGGCTGCCATCAAATCAGAGATAGCCGTAGAAGTAAAGGAAATAATAGACCATGATGGAAAACAGCCACATTTGGCTGCAATCCTCGTTGGGCACGACGGTGGTAGCGAGACTTATGTCAAGAACAAAGTTCTCGCCTGTGAGGCTTGTGGCTTCAAAAGTACACTCATACGTTTTGAGGATACTGTTAGCGAGGCTGAGCTTCTTGCAAAGGTTGATGAGCTAAACCGTGATGCTGACGTCGACGGCTTTATCGTACAGTTGCCTTTGCCGAAACACATCGACGAGCAGAAAGTAATCATGGCGATAGACTATCGCAAGGACGTAGACGGCTTTCATCCGATTAATGTCGGACGTATGGCAATCGGACTCCCATGTTTCATTTCTGCAACTCCGCTTGGTATCCTGACTTTGCTTCGTAGATATAACATAGAAACGTCAGGCAAGAAATGTGTCATTCTCGGTCGCAGCAATATCGTCGGCAAACCAATGGCACAGCTCATGATGCAGAAGCAATATGGTGACGCTACGGTTACGGTATGCCACAGCCACTCAAAAACTCTGAAAGAGGAATGTCGCGAGGCTGATATCATCATAGCTGCTATCGGGCAACCCAATTTCGTAACTGCAGATATGGTAAAAGAAGGAGCTGTGGTCATAGATGTTGGTACAACCCGAGTGCCAGACGCTACACGAAAGAGCGGATTCCGCCTAAACGGAGACGTGAAATTCGATGAAGTAGCTCCCAAATGTTCATTTATAACTCCTGTGCCGGGAGGTGTCGGGCCAATGACTATCTGCTCATTGATGAAGAACACACTGGCAGCAGGAAAAAAAGAATATTATAAATGACCGCAGAGGAATTCTACGAAAAAGGAAAAGAGTTTCAGCGGGCCGGCAATTGGCAGGAGGCAATCCATTGCTATCTCGAGGCGATAGAACTCGATCCTGACAGTCCGGCTGTTGGAGCAAAGAAAATGGTTGAGGATATACTCAACTATTATTGCAAGGATATGTATAATCCTTGACAGTATAGAGAGAAAAAACATTTTGAATTTATATTTATAGAGCTATAGCGATTTGGGCACCGCATGACGAGTTCATGCAAAGTCCATAAACTGTTACCCTTTAATTTAATTAGCAAAGACATGGGAAAAATCAAAGGAGCTATCGTTGTAAACACAGACCGCTGCAAAGGCTGCTCGCTCTGTGTCGTTGCATGCCCAAAGGATGTCATTGCATTGTCTGACAAACATGTCAACGTGCATGGTTATCCTTATGCCGTGGCTGTGCATCCTGATGACTGTATCGGATGCGCATCGTGTGGTATTGTATGTCCTGACGGATGTATCAGTGTTTACAAAAAACGTATGGAGGAATAGGAAATGGCAGAAAAAGAAGTTCTTTTAATGAAAGGAAACGAGGCAATAGCACATGCTGCAATACGTTGTGGATGTGATGCCTATTTCGGATATCCTATCACTCCGCAAAGTGAGGTGATAGAGACCCTTGCAGAGCTTAAGCCTTGGGAAACAACGGGAATGGTTGTTGTACAGGCCGAGAGCGAGGTAGCATCAATAAATATGGTATATGGAGCTGCCGGTTCTGGCAAACGTGCATTCACGTCATCATCAAGTCCTGGTGTGGCTCTGATGCAGGAAGGTATTTCATATATGGCAGGAGCCGAGATACCAGGTGTCTTTATCAATGTGCAGCGTGGTGGACCAGGACTTGGTACTATACAGCCGTCGCAGAGTGACTATTTTCAGTCTACCCGTGGCGGTGGAAATGGCGACTACTATGTTATCGTGCTCGCACCGGCATCTGTGCAGGAAATGGCAGATTTCGTAGACCTTGCCTTTACGCTTGCTTTCCGTTACCGCATGCCGGCAATGATATTGAGCGACGGTGTTATCGGACAGATGATGGAGAAGGTGGTCCTTCCGCCGATAAAGCCGCGTCGTACGGAGGAGCAGATAAAGAAAGAATGTCCATGGGCAACTTTCGGACGTACTCCAGACCGTGACATTAACGTAATGACTTCGCTCGAGTTGCAGCCTGAGGTTATGGAACAGCGTAACTTGAAACTTATCGAGAAATACAACAGAGTAAAAGATAACGAGGTTCGTTTTGAAACCACTCAGTGTGACGATGCTGATTATGTAATTGTTGCATTCGGCAGTGCTGCCCGTATTTCAGAGAAGGCAATGGAACTCGCACGCGAGGAAGGATTGAAAGTTGGTCTCTTCCGTCCTATAACACTTTGGCCGTTCCCGGAGAAACAACTTCATGAGATTGCCAAAGGCAAGAAAGGTGTACTCTCGGTAGAGATAAATGCCGGACAGATGGTAGAGGATGTACGTCTTGCCACCAGAGGAGAAGTTCCGGTAGAACATTTCGGTCGTCTTGGTGGTATCGTTCCTGATCCTGAAGAGATTGTAAATTCTTTGAAGGAAAATATCAAGAACGGTAAGTTTAATGGTTAAACTAAAAAATAGGAAAGTCATGAAAGAAGATATAATAGCACCGGAGAATCTCGTTTACGAGAAACCCTCGCTTATGAACGACACTCCAATGCACTACTGCCCGGGATGTTCCCACGGCGTGGTACATAAACTCGTGGCAGAGGTAATTGAGGAAATGGGAATGCAGAACAAGGCGGTTGGTGTATGTCCAGTTGGTTGCTCCGTATTTGCCTATCGTTATCTTGATATCGACTGGTCAGAGGCTGCTCATGGTCGTGCACCGGCAGTAGCAACAGGTATCAAGCGTTGTTGGCCAGACCGTCTTGTGTTTACATACCAAGGCGATGGCGACCTTGCTTGTATCGGAACTGCAGAAACAATCCATGCCTTGAACCGCGGTGAGAACATAACGATAATATTTATCAACAATGCCATATACGGTATGACTGGCGGACAGATGGCACCGACAACACTGCTCGGACAGAAAACCGCTACTTGTCCTTACGGACGTACACCGGAGCTTCACGGATATCCTTTGAAGATGACCGAGATAGCAGCAACACTTCAGGGTACTTGTTATGTTACCCGGCAAAGCGTAGACACTGTAGCCTCAATTCGTTCCGCTAAGAAAGCTATCCGTAAGGCGTTTGATGCTTCTATGGCAGGCAAGGGCTCAAGTCTCGTAGAGATTGTCAGCACCTGTAACAGCGGCTGGAAACTTTCTCCAGTAAAGGCAAACGAGTGGATGCGCGAGAACATGTTTAAGTTTTATCCTAAGGGCGACCTTAAAAACACTATTGACGAATGAAAAAGGAAATAATTATATCAGGATTCGGCGGTCAGGGTGTGCTTTCCATGGGTAAGATTCTTGCTTACTCCGGATTGATGGAGGACAAGGAAGTTACATGGATGCCGGCATACGGACCGGAGCAGCGTGGCGGAACTGCCAACGTTACTGTTATTGTAAGCGATGAGCGCATTTCGTCGCCAGTATTAAGCAAGTTTGATATTGCCATTGTGCTCAACCAACCGTCGCTCGACAAATTTGAACCTCGTGTAAAGCCTGGTGGCATTCTAATATACGAAGGCAATGGAATAATAAATCCGCCTACCCGTAAGGATATCTCGATTTATCGTATAGATGCCATGGATAAAGCCGCTGAGATGAAGAATACCAAGGTATTCAATATGATTGTTTTAGGCGGTATGCTTAGTGTGGCTCCGGTAGTAAGCGAGAATGGAGTGGAGAAAGCTCTCTTTAAGACTCTTCCAGAGCGTCACCATAAGCTTATACCTCTTAATATGGAGGCAATAAAAGTTGGTGGAGACATCATGCAAAAACAATAATACCTTTTTAGGTATATAAGCAAAAGCCCGGAATCCCTGTTCCTTTCAAGGATTCCGGGCTTTATCATTATTTCTTTAGACTTTCCGCCACTTGGAAAATCTCCCTAATTCTTTCGTCGCTCACGTTTTTGTCCATATTCACACAACATATACCAGTTAGAGTCAAATCTTTTCCGCCAGCCGTCACTCGTTCAGATATGTTTTTCTTTAACTCATCGATTGTGTAACGTTGTATCTCAACAGGATTAAGTCGTATATTAAGAAACGTATTAGGCAAGAATTTTCTTAGCAGTGCTACATCGCCTCCCCAGCCAACGTCAAGAAACGTAAGACGCTCAATTTCGCTGAATGCTTTAGCCATACGATGCGGATCCTTTCCGCAGTAATGAATACCATAAGGCTTATGCCGCATGCTCCATTCCTTGTCGATAGGCAGGAAAAAACGCCTGTAGTCATCTTCGGAAATCATAGTATGGCTACACTCCGAATGGATAGCCACTGGATAGTCGAAAAGTCTTGCACTACGGTTTACGGAAATAGAAGAAGAGCCAGTGTTGGTTTGTACATACCATATAAATTTGTCAATAATTTCAGCAATCTTCTTGAAGAAAATATTCGCTTTCTCTGGTTCCATCACCATGTCGGTAAATATTTCCTCGCCTCGTATATCTATGGCAATATTTAGCACGCCACCCCAATTCACGTCGCCAGCTACATATCCGTATCTTTTCTTCAGTTCTTCCACAAGTGACTCAAAACGCTTAAAGGCAGGTGAACGAAAAGCTTCCTCTACATTTATGTCGAGAGAGTCACGATGTGCGCAAATAACCTGTGGCGGAGCATCGTCATAATATTCCACTTTACATCCCAGCATTTCAGAAAGTAGATAACCAGAAGCAAGATGTACTGCTCCTATTTGTGGAATTTTCTTGTCGTGATCCTCTCCGAGACCGAGATCGCCGAAGCGTTCGAATAATTCTTGCTCCATCTTTTGTTCATCGTCAACTCGTCGTCGTGGGTCATAGAAAAAATCCTTGTCAAAAGAGATTCCTGTATTCTTGTACCACCAGTCGGGATGGAAAACAATGTCAACAGGCAGTCTCTTACTGCATATCTTAATCATAAAGTCTACAATATTGTTTATTATAATAATGTATAAGATATTGTTATGTACTCATGTAATGAAAGAATAGTTTTTTTTATATGCGTTTCTTTCACTTTCGGCATATAATTTGCATATATGCCAATGATAGACAATTAACAAGAAATGGAGGTGACATTATGGCATTTATAGACTATTACAAAATATTAGGTGTAGACAAGACTATACCGCAGAAGGATGTTAAAAGGGCATACTTGAAAAGAGCAAAGCAATTTCATCCAGACTTGCATCCTGATGACCCGAAGGCAAAGGCAAAGTTTCAGGCATTGAACGAAGCGTATGAAGTGATTGGTGATCCTGAGAAAAGAAAGAAATATGATCAGTATGGCGAGCATTGGCGTGAAGCAGAACAGTTTGGTGGCGCTGGCGCTGCTGGCGGACAGGGCGGAACATACTATTATAATTCCGATACGGGAGGCGGTTCTCCGTTCGAAGGCTTCGACTTCTCCAACTTCGGGAATGGTGGTGGATTCTCAAGTTTCTTCCAGGATCTTTTTGGAGGAAGCGCTCGTATGCGAGGCGGTAGGGCGTCAGCAGGTATGCGCCAAAACAGTGGTGAGATGCATGCTAATGTAAATATCGACCTTTATACGGCTCTTCTGGGTGGAGAAATTCTTTTGCAGCTCTCAAGTGGTTCGAAGATTAAGTTAAAGGTAAAGCCAGAAACACAGAATGGTACGAAAGTTCGTTTACGTGGCAAAGGTTATGACCGTGGCGATGGTACTATTGGTGATTTAATTATCACATATAATGTAAAATTACCGACTGGGCTTTCCGAACATCAGAAAGACTTGCTGCGTCAAATGAAGAATGGTTAATTACAGTTTTAATGACAAAAAGCGGTTCTCTTCACAGAGACCCGCTTTTTTATTAGTCATTAGTTTTTAAGGTAAAAAGATTGTATTCAGGATAACTGGTTGCAAAAGTATAGCGTTTTTTGCATTTGACAAAGATTTTTAATATGTTAGATAGCATGTTTTGCTGATTTTTTAAAGTTTTTACGTTACATGTTGTAAATATAGCTATATAATATAAAGAAGTTCACATTTATTCTACGAATCATTTTATTTTTATCTATAATAGTTAAGTAGATTATCAAAAATAATTTCAAGTATTATTTCTATACTTATTAATGATGCGTATTACACATTTTTTTGCTAAATACCATTTATTTGTCAATAAACATTAAAAAAGATGGAAATATTTGCGAGTTCAAAAATAAAGTCATACTTTTGCACTCGCAATTAAGAAATGGCTCCGTAGCTCAACTGAATAGAGCATCTGACTACGGATCAGAAGGTTCCGGGTTTGAATCCCAGCGGAGTCACTAATTTGATTTTTAAAAGAGATATTTACTTCTTGTAAATATCTCTTTTTCAGTTTCTTAGGCGATGTATATCTGTATTATGGAATTTTGTTACATAGATGAAAATGTGTTACACTTTATATAAAATGGGTGTTACACGGCTGTAGAAATGCGTTACACTATATATTGGTGATGTTAATTGGTCGTTTTTTTATATTCATTATAGAAAAAAGATATTATATCCTATAAAAGTACAATAAAAAATATAAAGTTGCGTTATTTATCAATGATGAGACAGAACACACTAATATTGACCATATTGCTGAGCTTAATCGGATTGAAGACGATGGCTCAGTCTTTCACCCTACAGGGAAAGGTAACTGATAGCAACAACAATCCTGTAGAACTCGCTACCGTTGCTGTAGCGAAACAGGGAAAAGTTACAATGACCAACCTGAAGGGAGAATATTCCATGCAACTGCATTCGGCAGACAGTGTCGTGGTGAGGTATTCCATGGTGGGATATAAAACGAAGACAAGAGTGCTGAGGCGACCGCGGGGTAAACAGACACTGATAATACAGCTTTTTGATGATAACCAGATTGGTGAGGTTACTGTTGTAGGTAAAAAACGACAGACTGGCACCACGGAGCAATTGGAAGTGAAAAATGCTCAAGGAGCACCGTCGGCTACAGGAAATGCTGTCGAGGAACTTGTGCAGCAACAAGCAGGAGTGTCAACCCATAGCGAACTTTCTTCGCAGTATAATGTCCGTGGAGGAAGTTTCGACGAGAACAGCGTTTATATAAACGGTGTCGAGATATATCGACCATTCCTCGTTAGAAGCGGACAGCAAGAGGGTCTTTCGATAATCAATCCAGATATGGTAAAGAGTATCGGTTTTTCTACAGGAGGCTTTGAGGCAAAATATGGCGACAAGATGTCGTCGGCTCTCGACATTATATACAAGCAGCCGAAGAAGTTTGAGGCTAAGGTGACGGCAAGTATGCTTGGTGCATCGGCTTATGTTGGTGTGAGCAATAAAAAATTCTCCTGGAGCAATGGCTTGCGTTATAAGACAAACCGGTATCTCCTTGGTTCATTACAGACTAAGGGTGAGTATAATCCGAACTTCCTTGACTATCAGACATATTTCACGTTCCGCCCAAACAAAAGGTGGTCGATAGAACTGATGGGAGACATATCTGAAAATCATTATAATTTTACACCGTCAGACCGTGAGACAAGCTTTGGAACGATGGAGAATGTAAAATCCTTCAAAGTGTACTACGATGGAAAGGAGAAAGACCTCTTCCGTACGTATTTCGGAACCTTTACCATTACTCGCCATTTCACCGACAAGACATCGCTCTCGCTCATCGGATCGGCTTATAGCACTAATGAGCAGGAGAAATATGACATTCAGGGACAGTATTGGCTTACTCAGACCGAGACTAGTGAGAATCTCGGCGTTGGTACATATATGGAACATGCACGAAATTATCTGAAGGCAAACGTAAAGAGTGTGAAACTTGCCTTTCAGCATAAGGCGAAGCGACATGAAGTGCTTGCAGGACTTACATATAAACTTGAGCATATCGACGAGTATAGCAAGGAATATGAGATGCGCGACTCCAGTGGATACAACATCCCGCATACAGGTGAGGATATGAAAATGATATACTCGCTAAATGCCCGGAACAAACTTAATGCCAACCGTCTTGAAGCTTATGTTCAGGATACTTACCGCTTTATGAGCAGTGGGCAGCATACTTTCTTTACATTGAATTATGGACTGCGCTTCAGCCATTGGAACTTCAATCGTGAAACGATAATAAGTCCGAGGGTTTCGCTGAGTATCGTGCCACCGTTTAACAATAACGTAACGCTACGCTTTGCCACCGGACTTTACTATCAGGCACCTTTCTTCAAGGAACTTCGTGATACGACAACCGTCGACGGAACAACATACGCCACTCTCAATCGTAAGATAAAAAGTCAGCGTTCAATACATTTCATTGCAGCTTACGACTATAAGTTCAAGATGAACGACCGTCCGTATAAATTTACTGCCGAGGCATACTATAAGGCTTTAGGCAATATAGTACCGTATAGCGTAAACAATGTGAAAATCGTATATGATGCAAGTCATCAAGTTAGCGGACATGCCATGGGACTTGATCTGAAACTGTATGGCGAGTTTGTTCCAGGTACAGATTCGTGGGTAAGCTTCTCACTTATGGATACAAAGATAAATCTTAACGGCAGAAGCATACCTATGCCAACAGACCAGAGGTATGCACTGAACCTTTATTTCACGGATTATTTCCCGGGTACAGACAAATGGCGAATGTCGCTGAAACTGGCATTTGCCGATGGACTGCCGTTTGGTCCGCCACACCGCGACCTCTCCACAATGCAGTTCCGTGCCTCGGCATACAAGCGTGCCGATATCGGAATGAGCTACCGTCTCTTCGACAGGGAGAAGAGTGAGAAAAAGTCTATTTTCAAAAATTTATGGCTTGGCATCGATTGCCTGAACCTCTTCGGCATAAACAACGTGAACTCGTATTATTGGATTACAGATGTTACCAATCAGCAATACGCTGTACCAAACTACCTTACGGGTCGCCAGATAAATGCCCGCATCTCGGTTGAATTCTGAAAAATTTGTATAGAAGATTTATATTATGAATAATTGAAGTTTCATATAAATCCGAAAACTTCTGTAATGAACAGCTCTGTATCGCTAAACTTTATTTCTGCGATACGGAGCTGTTTCTTTTTTTA
>DCBP01000133.1:2407-31232 GCA_002314055.1 Prevotella sp. UBA1104 | reverse complement strand
AGAACTGAATCCGAAACTTCACGGAAATTTGAAAAAAAGTTTTTTTATTTTACCCTCACACCCTCACACATAGCCCCGAAACGCCCTGTACATCGGGGTTTCAGGTGGTGAGGGTAAGTGTGAGGGTAACTCTCACTACCCTCACCAAGTCAGTGATATATTCTTCGTCAGCATTGACCATACATAGACCTGATGTTTATATAAAGCACCAATGGTGCATCTATGTTGCACCAAAAGTGCAGCATAGATGCACCATTTTGCCACTTTTATCCGTGAGCCTCATCTGGCATCTATAGCCTTTTCAGTCTGTATAATCCGCAGACAAGATATGTCGATACTTATTCCGCAAGTGTCTTGTAAGGAATAATCTGCACGTCGGTTGTGATGTCGCTGTCATATCCACACACGATGAGTACGCAGTCGGAGTTGGAAGAGCTTGTCTCTACCTTGAATTCCTGGTTGCCGGTCTTGGTATATGAGTCGGCATAGCCACCATACGATATTCTGAGCAATTCTCTGGCAGCAAGCTTCTTGTCGCCGTTTGCCTGAGAGAGATAATTCTCCCATGCACTTGCCTTCTGGGTTGTTACCATATAAGGATCTGTGTTTGTCGTCGTAACCTTAACGTCGCAACCGTCGGAATATGTCTTAACGACCTCACAGGTGATGACATTGTCTGACGGAACGACAGCCTCGGTAGTGAATTCCTTTTCGTAGGTCTCGGTAGAGAAAGTGCCGTCGGTGTTCAGTCCGAAGCAGAAGGCATAGTATTTTGTGCCCGGAGTGAGGTTAGTCTGGATTATGTCTCTCGTGTCTTTTGTTGTAGGTCCCTCAGCGAGAACGTATCCGAGCCATTCGCTCAGTTCAAACCCCGAAGACTGTGCATTGTATTTAATATATTCCAGTTCGCCCTCGCGCAGACTGCCGTATTGTTCTATCATCTGCTGGCGCTCGCTCTCTGATACCACGCTGTAGTAATACTTCATCGTGTTGTCTTTCGGCGTAAAGGTTACATTGGCGTATGTCTTCGTGATACCGTCTACCCCGATAGTGAACTCGTCTTTTGCCACCTGTTTCTCAAGTGTCGTTGCCGAGGTGGATGCGATGCCGGCTGCCACGCCGTCCTGGTCGAACATGAGGGCATAGATATAATATTTTGTGCCCGGTTCGAAGTTTGGAATGCGTAGGAATTTCGACTCTTTGAACTCATCGTTGTATTTCGACTTGATAGCCTTGCGCACTTCTGCCGGCGTACCCGTAATCTCGTCTTTCTGTATGCACATCAGCCAATACTTGCAGCCTTCGGGCATAGGGAAATCGATATCCATCGAAGTCTCCGTGATGTTGCTCACCTCAATGTCCATCGTGAGCGGAGCGACCTGTTCCACGGTGATATCCTGTACGTTGTCGAGCATAAGAGCCGTAGACTCACCGTCGACAGTCTTTATCATCATCACTCTGTCTGCCTTGTCGGTAGTCTCCTGGGCGAATGAAACCATAGAGAAGAGTGCGGCAACGGCAATTGTTATTATCTTTTTCATTTCTGACTGTTCTTTAAATTGTTATACGATGTTGACATCACCATTAGAAGTTGCCCTGAGGAAGGGTGAACTCAATTATCACGGGGTCTGTAGTCGGAGCACCGTCTTTCATTCCAAAGCCGATAGCATAATATTTCTCGCCACCCTTTGAAGGAGTGAACTCCCAGTCTTGACTGCCACTCTTGGCATAGTCGCTCAAATCCGTGTTACCCTCGTAAACCAACCATTTCAGGAGTTCTGCTCCATTGCGGTCGCCAACAAGCGATGCCGGCTGGACATTAACCAGATACGTATCGTCGTTTGAAACCTCTGCTCCGACAACAACATTTCTCCACTCATTTGTCTTCACCGTGAGGTTAATCTTTATATCTGATTTTTCCGGAGCCTTGGTTCTGAACTTGTCAACCTGTATCGGTGTGGCAAGCGTACCGTCCTTATACATTCCGAATGAAATCATCACCTGGTCAGCATCCCACATCAGATGCTTCTGTATATCTTCCGTGGTACCCGTATACGACTCGTAGTTCCACATCTCGCTTTCCCAAGAGTCGCCAAACATAGAACCATTATATTTCCACATTGCTATGAAATGCTTGAGCACGTCGCCGTCGTTGCCAGTTTCGTCACACCATCCCTTGTAGTAGTCAAGGCCTGTACAGATTGTATAATATTTATAGTCCGTTCCCTTCGGGGTAACACTATAAGACACCGATGTTGCTGTAGTGGTAGCCTCTACCGTGAACGGGTCGTCGGCAGCCTTGCCGGTTTTCAGCGCCAGCTGAGTTACCTCGCTCGGCAGTCCGTTGGCATCGTATGCCAGGGCATAAACCACGTAGTCGGTCTCCGGCGTGAGGAAGTCCCATGATTTCTTGTATGAGCCATTGTAGTCTACATCAGCGTTTTTCTCTATATAATCCTTAGGGTCGGCAACGGTCTGTGATGCCGGAACGCAAACTGCCTTCAGGCGCGAGGCATTTGCCTCGATGTCGAGGTTTACGCCGAGCGACGTGGATGTTTTGTATCTCTCCGAGAGATTTACCTTCACCTTGCCGAGCTTGGCAAAAGAAATCTCCTCCACTTCGTCGGTAAGAGCGGTGAGCTTCGTACCGTCTTTTAGTGTTACCTTCATCTTGTAAGAAGGGGTCTGTGCCATCACGGCCGTGCCGGTAAGGGCTGCAGCCAACATGAGTATATATCTTTTCATAGTCTTACTTCCTGAATTTTAGAGTCGTATTATTTATCTTTAACACGTAAACGCCTTTTGGCAATGAGGCAACGCTCACGCCGTCGCCCTTCCATCCGTTGATGGCGAGGACTTTCTCGCCCGCAAGGTTGAACACGCTGACTTCATATTTCTGCCGAGCGTCGTATCCGCCGATGCGAATGATGTCGCTGCCCGGCTCTACGCTGATGGTGAGCTTGCCGCCGGCAATCTTCAGGTTGTCTACACCCGTTGACGTATCGAAACTGATACTTACGATATCGGCAAATGGATACGTGTCGGCCTCATCGTTGAGCTTGTTTACCTTCAAGTCTGTTCCGTCGAAAGTAATCGACTTCACATCGTCTATCTTATAGGATTTGTTTCCGGAATTCAGTTTGAGCGTAATGTCATCCTGAGCGAAACAACCGGCGCTAACCGCCAGTCCCAGTACTGCGAGTAGTTTCCTTTTCTTCATATATTAACGATTTTAATGGTTTTCAAAAATAATGTCCGTCGGAAATGATCTGACAGGGTTTTCAATTGTTTATCCACACAGAGAAATTGAGTGGCAATTTGAAACTTTATCGTTACACGGCTGAAATCATGCTCCAAATGTACTTAGTTTTTTGTTTCGCCCAAAACTTTATTCATAAAAGATTGTAACATATTGTGGCATTTCCGTTTCGTAATTAACTATCAGATTATTAACATGTTATGTACGTCTGAATATACTTTATCCTTTCGGTTTCAATCAAAAATGCAACACGAAAAATGCGGATAAAGACAAAAAGGGATGCTTTTTCGGATATATTTTAATAGAGAAAAGGCTTTTCACTTTGACATAAAATCGGTAACTTTGCATTACAAATGTAAATGCTACACTCTGACTTTAATGAATAGATTACATATAATTATTCTTACGCTCACTTGCCTTATTGCTGCATCTTGCAACAATCACACCGGCTACAACCATAAACTCGCGGCGGTAGACAGTCTGCTCGCTGCCGGAGCGGTGGACTCGGCTTATTCTGAACTCAACAACATTAAGCCGGAAGAGATAAGGACTACCGAGGATTCGGCTTTTTTCTATCTGCTCAACACTCAAGCGGCATACCGAATGTATAAGCCGATAAAATCAATGGATGGACTGAATTTTGCTATCCGATTCTACTCCGACGGCAACAGCAACAGGGAGAAACTGGCTACGGCTTTTTTCTATAAAGGGAATATCCTATATGGAAACGGGGATGCAAAAAGCGGCATCAAATACTTGAAAAATGCCGAATTCATCGCGGAAAAGACTAACAACCACGAACTGAGACACAAGATTTACGAAGCTTTTGTGGTTATCAACGAGGCTGCCGATGAGGATCGTATCGCCATGAAATACTCTTGGAAATCTCTACACGAATCGGAAGTTGCCGAAAAGAAGAACTGGCTCGCTCATGCTTTCAACAACTTGGCTGTGCTGTATGCTAAAGAGGGGAAGAAAGACAGTTCGGAGATTTATCTGAAGAAGAGCATGGCGCTGCTGAAGTTTATACCGAAACGCGACAGACTGTTTATCATGAATAATATCGGGGTGTATTTCATGAAAAACGACAAGGAGAGGGCTAAGGAATATTTCTTGCAGATACTGAAAACGAGTCCGATTGAGGAGGCATACGAAAATCTCGCCTCTATATATGCCGGCGAAGGTAACAACAAGCTTGCCGAGGAAATGTGGACGAAGGCGCTGAAATCCGGCAACCTGCAGGTGAAGGATGATGTTTTGCACGCTATGTTCAGGAATCAGACGAAAAATGCTGATTTCATCGCGGCTGCGGCTACTGCCGAACGGCTTATTAATCTGAAGGACAGCATGGCGATGAAGAGAGACAACGTTAATCTGAAGGCTATGCAGGCGGAGTTTGACAATGTTAACTCTAAACAGGAATATGAGAGGAAAATGACTATTGCCATTGCCGTTATTATCATTCTCACACTGTGTGCAAGTATTGCTCTGCTTTATCTGAGATACAAGCAATACAAAACGAAGGCAGCCATGGCTCACGACCAGATGATGATTAGGAGCTATGAGGCGCAGATTGAAGAACTGAAAAGACAGGGGGAAAGTAGGGAAAAGGAAATTGAGGCTATCAACCGGCGAAAGGAAAAACTGCTCGAGAAGCATCGCGACACGCTTAACAGGGGGTATCTGCTGTATAGCGACATTATGAAGGGGAAGACTACCGTGTTGTGGAAGAAACGCGACTTTGAATGTGTTATTGAATACTTCAGACTTGTCGACGTGGAGTTTGTTGACCGACTGGATAATCTCTTTGACGACCTATCGCCTAAATACAAGTTTTTCCTTGTACTTGAACATATAGGGAAGACTGACGCCGAGATTATGACGATTATGGGTGTGGCGGAAGTTTCGCTGCGCTCCATTAGGTCGAGGGTTAACAAGAAGTCTGTTATCCGTGGATAATTCTAATAATCCATCAAGCATCCCTCACCATCCCTCACCATCCCTCACACTATCCCTCACACCTTGAAACCCCGATGTACAGGGCGTTTCGGGGCTATGGGTGAGGGTGTGAGGGTAAAATGACCGAAAAACTTTTTTCTTTTTTATTTAGCACAACCCCATCTGCTTTGCCTTCTGCATCAAGAGTTGCATGAGGGGCTCCCGCTCATTCGGTACCTTATTGTCGAGCACGGCGTTCTTCAGCGTCTGCTTCAGAGTGCCCACTTCGCGCGACGGTTTGAGATGGAACATCTCCATTATCTCGTTGCCGTCGATTACGGGCTGGAGAAGACGCTTGAAGTCTTTCTCTTTCAAATCGGCAAGTTTCTCTCTTACTATGCGGAAATTCTCAAGGAAGTGTTGTTTCCTTACCTGATTCTTGCTCGTGATGTCTGCTTCGCAAAGGGTCATAAGGTCGTCGATGTCGTCGCCGGCATCATTAATGAGGCGACGAACGGCACTGTCGGTTACTACATCGTCGGCGATGGCTATCGGGCGCATGTGGAGGTCTACCATCTTCTGCACATACTTCATCTTTGCGTCCATAGGGAGCTTCATGCGACGGAAGATGTCGGGAACCATCTTGGCTCCAAGATAATTGTGGTTATGGAATGTCCAGCCGGCTACAGGGTCCCAGCGCTTGCTGCGCGGTTTGCCGATATCGTGCATCAGGGCTGCCCAGCGAAGCCAAAGGTTGTCGCTATGGCGGCATACGTTGTCGAGGACTTCAAGGGTATGATAGAAATTGTTTTTGTGTGCCCTGCCGTTGCGGGTCTCCACGATGTCCATACAGCTCAGTTCGGGAAGTATGAGCTGAAGGAGTCCGCAACGCTGCAAGTCGACGAAGCCCTTGCTCGGGGTCTTGGTCATCATTATCTTGTTCAACTCTTCTTCGATTCGCTCCCCACTGATTATCTTTATCCTCTCGGCATTGCGCTGAAGGGCATCGAAGGTCTCGTCTTCGATATAGAAATTGAGCTGTGTGGCGAAACGGATACAGCGCATCATACGCAATGGGTCGTCGGAGAAGGTTATGTCGGGGTCGAGCGGCGTCCGGATTATACCGTCTTCCATATCATAGATACCGTCGAAGGGATCTACGAGTTCACCGAAACGCTCCTTGTTTAAGCATACGGCAAGGGCATTGATGGTGAAGTCGCGACGGTTCTGGTCGTCTTCGAGTGTGCCGTCTTCTACTATCGGTTTGCGAGAATCGTGGGTATAGCTTTCTTTCCGGGCACCTACAAACTCTACTTCGGTGTTTTTGTATTTTACCTGTGCTGTTCCGAAATTGCGGAACACCGAGATATGGGCTTTCTTGCCGAGCGACTTGCGCAACTCGTCGGCTACTCGTATGCCGCTGCCTACTACGACTACATCGATATCGTTTGACGGACGTTCGAGGAATAGGTCGCGTACGTATCCGCCCACGACATAGCATTCCACTCCAAGCGAGTCGGCTGCTTCTGATATTTTATGGAAAATTTCTTTATCAAGGATTTGCGCCAGTTCGGCGTCTGACAACATTCTCATATATTAAAAAATACACTTCTGATTATACGTAGGTGCAAAGATACAACTTTATATGAAGAATGAAGAATTTTTTAATGAAGAATGAAGAATGAAGAATGAAGAATGAAGAATGCGGATTACCTTTTCTTTTACGAGAAAGAGTAATCCGCATTCTTCATTTCGCTGAGCGTCAGCGAAGCAATTCTTCATTCTTCATTTAAAACGTCAGCGAAGCAATTCTTCATTCTTCATTTCGCTGAGCGTCAGCGAAGCAATTCTTCATTCTTCATTTAATCAGTACGCTTCCTTGTCGCCATGTATCACGTTATACACCGTGCGATACATGATATAGAGGTCAAGACCTATTGACCAATGCTCAATATACCATATATCTCCTTCTACACGTCCTTCCATCTGGGAGAGTTCTTTTGTCTCGCCACGGAAACCCGTAACCTGGCTCCATCCCGTTATTCCCGGTTTTACGAAATGACGGATAAGGTATTTGTCGATAAGCTTTGAATATTCCTCGGTATGCTTTAGCATGTGGGGACGAGGACCTACTATGCTCATGTCGCCCTTCAGAACGTTCCAGAACTGCGGCAGCTCGTCGATGTTAGTCTTGCGCATGATGTCGCCCCACTTTGTCTTGCGAGGGTCATCCTTGGTAGCCTGTACCTTGTCGGCATCATCGTTTACCTTCATGCTGCGGAACTTGTAGCAATAGAATTCCTTGCCGTTCAGTCCGGTTCGCTTCTGTCGGAAGAATATCGGCCCAGGCATCGTCAGCTTGGTTATAATTGCTACAATTATGTATATTATCGGGAATAGCGTGCACAGGAAGAGTACTGAAACGACAATATCGAACAGACGTTTCAACAGACGGTTTTCCGGATGCGACAGCGGTTCGCGATAGAGACTCAAATACGGCACGTTGCCCAACATGTTCATATAGACACGGTGGTGGAGGTAGTTGGTAACATTCGGCACACTGTAGAAATGGACGAAATGTTTCTCGCAAAACTTTATTATCGTTACTATCTCATCGGCACGCCTTGAAGGCAGACAACAGAACAGCTCGTGTATATTACTGTTCTTGCTCAAATACTCCGGCACATCCGACGGAACTCCAAGATACGGACACTCCTTTGGAAAATTCGTGTTGGGTTCGTCATCGAAATATCCTAACACTTTATATCCCAATGACGAAATGGAGCTCATCTCGCGGTAGAGGGCGCGGTTATTGTCCTTACTGCCAACAAAGACCACATTGTTTATATGCTTATTGCGCTTGCGATACTGGTTCATGCCCCATCTGACGCTCAGACGGAACGACGAAACGACTATTATAAGAGTTGCAAGAAACAACGGCATGACCCTATAATCCATACACCGAAAATGTCCGAGCCTCAGCAAAGGGATGGCAAGAACGGCAAAGAGAAGCACGTTTCTCACTACAAGCATCACTATATCAAAGCGCTTCACCTTACGGAGGTAAAGGATTACTCCTCCGTTGATGATACAGGCGCAATAGAGTACGGCAGTGAAGACTGATGTATGCAGTTGCACGTCGTCCCAAACTACACCCAACAGCTTGGTCGTAAAGAGCCAGTACGTCAGCATGGCGAGGATAAAGTCGCCAATAAGTGTACCCGCAACGACCAAGGCATTGCTGTGCATATTATACGTTTTAAAAGTCATGTTGTCTATCTTTCTTCTTGTTTTTTCCCAAATGTGGCGGTAATATCAGGCATCTATGCTATTGCGGTACCACTCATAGAGCTTCTCAACACCGTCTTCTATCTCGACTTTATGTGTCCAGCCAAGTGAATGAAGCTTCTCGACATCTATCAGCTTGCGAGGGGTTCCGTCTGGTTTTGAAGTGTCGAACTCTACGGTTCCCTCAAAGCCTACGGTCTTGACGACGAGTTCTGAAAGTGCCTTTATCGTCAGCTCCTTGCCGGTACCTACGTTGATATGACAGTTGCGGATCTCACCGAGACTCGGTATTGCTCCTCCCCTGCCCTCACTGTTGTTGCGGTCTACGGCACCGTTTACCTTGGCTCCATAGAATACGGAACTGTACTTCTCTATTCCTATTATGTCTTTGAAATCCACATTGAGCAATACATGAACGCTGGCATCTGCCATATCCTCGCTCCAAAGGAATTCGCGAAGCGGGGTTCCGGTACCCCATAACACTACCTTGTTATCGTATATTCCATAATACTCCAGGGCTTTGAGTATGCGGTCATGGGTATTGTTGCCGTCTACGTTTCCCTCTCCGATGACTGCTCTCAACTTGTCGTCGGGATTGATAGGACGCTTGTTCATATCTGCCTCTATGGCACGCCAGTTGTTGTCGTGGATAAGTTTAGACAGATATATCTTGCGCATCATGGCTGGCATGACATGACTGTTTTCAAGATGGAAGTTGTCGTTAGGACCATACAGGTTTGTCGGCATTACGGCGATGTAGTTGGTGCCATACTGTAGGTTATAGCTCTCACACATCTTCAAACCGGCAATCTTGGCTATTGCATACTCCTCATTGGTATACTCCAGCGGAGAGGTAAGCAGTGCATCTTCTTTCATCGGCTGAGGAGCGTCTTTCGGATATATGCATGTACTGCCAAGGAACAGCAACTTTTTCACGCCATGCGAATAAGCATTGCTTATCACATTACACTGCATCTTCATGTTCTGCATGATAAAGTCTGCCCGATAAAGCGAATTTGCCATGATACCGCCAACGAAAGCGGCGGCAAGTACTACGGCATCGGGGTTTTCTTCGTCAAAGAATTTCTCTACGGCGTACTGGTCGGTCAAATCGAGTTCCTTATGGGAACGACCTATCAAATTGTTATATCCTCTACTCTTCAGATTGTTCCATATCGCAGAACCGACAAGTCCATGATGACCGGCTATGTATATTTTACTGTTTTTATCTAATGCCATTTTATTAGAATTTAAGTTCTTCCCTTTTAACCTGTTTAAAGGATTTTACTCTAAAGGATTTTGTTCTATTACTTTACTATTCCTTTTTCAAGATACTCGGCAAGATTCGTCTTGACATGCTCTGTGGCTCGCTCTGCTGCTACCTTTGCCATATCATTGTCCACCATTATCTTGACAAGTTTCTCCAATGGTGTCTTTCCCGGATTCCAGCCAAGTTCTGCCTTTGCCTTTGTCGGGTCTCCCCATAGGTTTACTACGTCGGTAGGACGATAGAAGTCTTTTGATACCTCTACAAGTACCTTTCCTGTTGCCTTGTCTATTCCTTTTTCGTCTGCACCTTCACCCTGGAACTCCAGTTCGATACCTACTGCCTTGAATGCAAGATAACAGAATTCACGCACTGAGTGTTGTTCTCCGGTAGCAATAACGAAGTCCTCCGGTTTGTCATGCTGAAGGATAAGCCACATACACTCTACATAATCCTTGGCATATCCCCAGTCGCGCAATGAAGACAGGTTTCCAAGATAGAGTTTATCCTGCTTGCCTTGCTTTATTCTCGCTGCGGCAAGGGTTATCTTTCGGGTTACGAAGGTTTCACCGCGGCGCTCACTCTCATGATTGAAGAGAATTCCGGAGCAGCAGAACATATTGTATGCCTCACGATATTCCTTTACTATCCAATATCCATAGAGCTTTGCTACGGCATACGGACTGTATGGATGGAACGGGGTGTTCTCGTTCTGCGGCACTTCTTCTACCTTTCCATAAAGCTCTGACGTTGATGCCTGGTAAATGCGGCAGGTCTGAGCGAGTCCACACTGGCGCACTGCCTCCAACACACGGAGTACTCCCGTAGCATCTACATCGGCTGTAAATTCCGGTGAGTCGAAACTTACTTGCACGTGGCTTTGTGCTGCAAGATTATATATTTCTGTAGGACGCACATTATTGACTACTTGAATCAGACTCATCGAGTCGCCAAGATCTGCATAATGCAGGTGGAAATGTGGCGTTCCTTCCAAATGTGCTATCCTTTCGCGATAATCAACTGATGAGCGACGGATTGTTCCGTGTACCTCATATCCTTTTTCCAACAGGAACTCTGCCAAGAATGATCCGTCCTGCCCTGTTATACCTGTTATTAATGCTATTTTTTCCATATTATTATTTTTGTTTCATTTTACTAAACGATAAAGCAAGTAAAGTTTTTCGTGTACGTTCCTTATATCTATAAATAGTCCGTGCAAAATTAATAATCAGTTTTTAAAAATGCAACACTTTTGCCAATTTTTTCTGGGGGGGGTAAGAAATATGATTATATGGAAAAAAATGGAAAGCAATTGGCAATATGTAAAAGAAAAAGGTGTGCCAAGACAAAGTAACCATCCTACATAGGATAAATACTTTCATCTTGACACACCTTTTTGTATCTTGCTTAAAGGATTAGTCGTCTATTGTCTGTTTCTCAGAATAGTCAATCACGTTACGGCGATTTGCCTGAACACGGTCATGCTCTTCTTTTGAACCGACGATGAGTTTCTCGAACTCACGCAGACCTGTACCTGCCGGTATCAAGTGGCCACAGATTACGTTCTCCTTCATTCCTTCCAACTTGTCCTGCTTTCCACGTATAGCTGCCTCGTTCAAGACCTTTGTCGTCTCCTGGAATGATGCAGCAGACATGAAGCTCTTTGTCTGCAATGCTGCACGAGTGATACCCTGAAGTATCTGGGTTGATGTTGCCGGCACTGCATCACGAACCTGTACAAGACGAAGGTCACGGCGCTTCAAGCTTGAGTTCTCATCGCGCAACTTGCGGGCTGTAACAATCTGACCAGGCTTGAGATTTTCACTGTCGCCAGCATCCACGACAACCTTCTTGCCCCAGATACGGTCATTCTCCTCTGCAAAATCAAGTTTGTCTACCATCTCCTGCTCAAGGAATGTGGTGTCACCCGGATCATTGATCTGTACCTTACGCATCATCTGGCGAACGATTATCTCGAAGTGCTTGTCGTTAATCTTCACACCCTGCAAACGGTATACATCCTGTACCTCATTCACGATATACTCCTGAACTGCGGTAGGACCCTTAATGGCAAGGATGTCGCCCGGAGTGATGCTACCATCTGAAAGCGGAGTTCCGGCACGCACGGCATCATGCTCCTGTACAAGTATCTGCTTTGACAGAGATACGAGATACTTACGCTGTTCGCCGGTCTTGGAAGTAACGATAATCTCACGGTTTCCTCGCTTTACCTTACCCATTGTCACCTCACCGTCGATTTCTGATACAACAGCTGGGTTTGATGGATTACGAGCCTCGAAGAGCTCTGTTACTCGAGGAAGACCTCCCGTGATATCTCCTGCCTTACCTACAGAACGTGGTATCTTGACAAGTGTAGTACCAGTTGCAACCTTCTGTCCGTCTTCTACAACAACGTTACCGCCTACAGGAAGGTTGTATGTACCTACAATCTCGCCATTCTCATCAACGATATCACAGGTAGGTACCTTTGTCTTATCCTTTGACTCGGTAATTATACGCTCGGTAAGTCCGGTTGTATCATCGGTCTCTGAATGGAAAGTAACACCCTCAATAACATCGCGGAACTTCAATGTACCGGCGTATTCTGTAACGATAACGGCATTGAATGGGTCCCACTTTGCTATAACTGTGCCCTTGGCTACGCTCTCACCATGTTTGTGATAGAGTGAACTACCATAAGGTACGTTCATTGTAGAAAGAACGATATCGGTATGAGGATCGATGAAACGGATTTCAGCAAGACGGCTAACTACCATCTCACACTCTACATCGCTACCGTCATCTGCCTTTTCAACAAATGGCACTGTACGAAGCTCATCAAACTCAATCTTTGCGTCGTTCTTTGCAACAATTGTAGCATTGGCTGCAGCATTGGAAGCAATACCTCCGGCGTGGAACGTACGAAGTGTAAGCTGTGTACCCGGCTCACCGATAGCCTGAGCTGCGATGACACCAACAGCCTCTCCCTTCTGAACCATACGGCTCGTTGCAAGATTTCGTCCGTAACACTTCATGCAGACTCCGTGCTTGCTCTCGCAAGTTAGCACAGAACGAATCTCGACACTCTCGATTGGAGAATCCTCAATTGCCTGGGCTATAGGTTCTGTTATCTCTTCACCGGCAGCAACAATAAGCTCACCTGTGGTTGGATTGATGATATCATGTACTGAAACACGACCAAGAATACGCTCATACAATGTTGAGATTACCTCATCACCATTCTTCAAAGCGGTGCAGACAAGTCCACGAAGTGTACCACAGTCTTCCTCATTGATGATTACATCATGGGAAACGTCAACAAGACGACGTGTCAAATATCCTGCATCGGCAGTCTTCATAGCGGTATCGGCAAGACCCTTACGAGCACCGTGGGTAGAGATAAAGTACTCCAACACGCTCATTCCCTCCTTAAAGTTGGAAAGAATAGGATTCTCAATAATCTGCGCTCCTTCAGCACCTGCTTTCTGAGGTTTTGCCATAAGTCCACGCATACCGGCAAGCTGACGAATCTGATCTTTAGAACCACGGGCTCCAGAATCAAGCATCATATAGATGGCATTGAATCCCTGGTCAGCCTCGGTCATCTCCTTCATCAATACGTTTCCAAGGTCATTGTTGACATGGGTCCATGCATCAATTACCTGGTTATAACGCTCCTTGTCGGTGATGAATCCCATATTATAGTTGTCGGTAATCTGACGAACTTCTTCGTTACCGCGCTCTACAAGTTCCTTCTTTTCTGGTGGAATGATAATATCATCAAGGTTGAACGAAAGTCCTGCCAGATAAGCCATACGGTAACCAAGATTCTTGATTCCGTCGAGGAATTCACATGCACGAGCAAAACCAACGGCTTTGATAACATCTGAAATAATGTCGCGGAGACTCTTCTTAGATATTACCTTATTAACATATCCTACTTCATCTGGAATAATGCCATTGACAATAACACGACCGACAGAAGTCTCTACCATTCTCTGAACATAGTTTCCATTCTCGTCAAGATCCTTAACTACAACCTTAACCTGAGCATGGAGGTCGCATCGCTTCTCGTTATTGGCAATGATAGCCTCCTCCGGTCCATAGAATGTAAGTCCTTCACCCTTAGCTCCCGGACGAATCTTTGTAATATAATAAAGTCCGAGCACCATATCCTGCGACGGCACCGTGATAGGAGCTCCATTGGCTGGATTAAGGATATTGTGGCTCTGAAGCATCAAGATCTGTGCCTCAAGAACAGCCTCATTGCTCAATGGGAGATGGACAGCCATCTGGTCACCGTCGAAGTCGGCATTGAACGCCGTACATGCCAACGGATGGAGCTGGATAGCCTTACCTTCGATAAGTTTAGGCTGGAATGCTTGGATACCAAGTCGGTGAAGCGTAGGGGCACGGTTCAAGAGTACCGGATGTCCCTTCATAACATTCTCAAGAATATCCCAAATTACAGGCTCACGACGGTCTACAATCTTCTTTGCGCTCTTAACAGTCTTCACTATTCCGCGCTCAATAAGCTTACGGATAATAAACGGCTTGTAAAGTTCTGCTGCCATAAGCTTTGGCAGACCGCACTCACCCATCTTCAACTCAGGACCAACGACAATAACCGAACGTGCAGAATAGTCAACACGCTTACCGAGAAGATTCTGACGGAAACGTCCAGCCTTACCCTTCAGAGAGTCAGACAAAGACTTCAACGGGCGATTAGATTCGCTCTTTACAGCACTGCTCTTTCGTGAGTTGTCAAACAAGCTATCTACAGCTTCCTGCAGCATACGCTTCTCATTTCGAAGGATTACCTCAGGAGCCTTAATCTCAATAAGTCTCTTCAAACGGTTATTACGGATAATAACACGACGATAAAGATCGTTAAGATCGGATGTTGCAAAGCGTCCGCCATCAAGTGGAACCAACGGACGAAGCTCTGGTGGAGTAACAGGAATAATCTTCATGATCATCCACTCCGGTCTGTTCACGCCACGGCTGCCACGGAAAGCCTCTACAACCTGCAATCGTTTCAGAGCCTCGGTCTTGCGCTGCTGCGAAGAATCGCTGTTTGCCCTGTCACGAAGCTCATAAGACAAAGAATCAAGATCAAGGTTTGCCAGCAAATCATAAATAGCCTCGGCACCCATCTTTGCAACAAACTTCGAAGGATCAGAATCATCAAGATATTCATTGTCCTCAGGCAGATGATCCATGATATCAAGATATTCATCCTCAGTAAGAAGATCCATCTTGTGAGAACCATTCATCTCATTACCCTCAGAATCTTTCTTTCCTTCCCAAAGTCCCGGCTGAATTACGATATACTTCTCGTAATAAATTACAGCATCAAGTTTCTTTGTTGGCAATCCCAGCAAATAACCGATTTTATTTGGCAATGAGCGGAAATACCATATATGAGCCACTGGAACGACAAGTTCGATGTGGCCAGTACGCTCACGACGTACCTTTTTCTCAGTAACCTCCACACCGCATCGGTCGCAGACGATACCCTTATATCTAATTCGCTTGTACTTTCCGCAGGCACACTCATAGTCCTTCGTCGGACCGAAGATGCGCTCGCAGAACAAGCCGTCACGCTCCGGCTTGTAAGTACGGTAGTTGATGGTTTCCGGCTTAGTAACCTCACCGTATGAATTCTCGAGGATTTCCTCCGGTGAAGCAAGTCCGATGGTAATCTTCGTGAAATTACTCTTTATCTTTGTATCTTTTTTAAAAGCCATAATTCTTGTATATAAATATTTGTAAAGAGTTGTCTTTTAGTCAAGCTTAATGCTAAGTCCCAGACCGCGAAGCTCATGCAGCAACACGTTAAGAGATTCCGGTATACCCGGTGTAGGCATTGGCTCACCCTTGACAATAGCCTCGTAAGCCTTAGAACGTCCTACGACATCATCCGACTTGATTGTAAGAATCTCCTGAAGCACATGACTTGCACCGAAAGCCTCAAGAGCCCAAACCTCCATCTCTCCGAAACGCTGTCCACCAAACTGAGCCTTACCTCCAAGAGGCTGCTGAGTAATGAGCGAGTACGGACCGATAGAACGAGCGTGCATCTTATCCTCAACCATGTGACCGAGTTTCAAGAAGTATGTTATACCAACAGTTGCCGGCTGGTCAAACATCTCTCCCGTCTCACCGTCATACAAATGCATAGAACCAAGGTTCGGCAGTCCTGCCTTGTCCGTCCACTCCTTCAAGTCTTCAAGCTTAGCACCATCAAAGATAGGAGTAGCAAACTTAACGCCAAGACGTTTTCCGGCAGCACCGAGGATAGCCTCGAAAATCTGTCCGAGGTTCATTCGAGAAGGCACACCCAACGGATTCAGAACCAAGTCAACAGGACGTCCGTCTGGCAAGAATGGCATATCCTCCTGTCGTACGATCTTAGAAACGATACCCTTATTACCGTGACGACCGGCAAGCTTATCACCAACGCCAATCTTACGCTTCTTGGCGATATAGACCTTAGCCATTTGCAGAATGCCAGATGGCAGCTCATCACCGATAGTAATAGCAAACTTACGGCGTTTGTTTTCTGCATCAAGGAGTTTTGCCTTTTTCAGGAAGTTGGTAATCAACTTAGAAATCAGGCTATTAGCATGCTCGTCATCAGTCCAGTTGTTCGTCTGGATTCCCTCATAATCAAGGTTCTTGAGCTGAGTAGTAGTAAACTTAGTACCCTTAGTAATAATCTCAGCTCCAGAGTAATCCTTAATACCCTGAGAAACCTTATCCTCAGTAAGAGTGAGCAACTTGTCAACGAGAATATCTTTCAGGTCATCAACCTTTGCTTCAAACTCCTCGTCAATTTTTGCCAAGATAGCCTTGTCCTTTTGTTTAGAAGCACGAGTCTTAATAGCACGAGAGAACAGTTTCTTGTCAATAACGACACCACTCAACGACGGGTTAGCCTTCAAAGAAGAATCCTTTACGTCACCAGCCTTGTCACCAAAGATAGCGCGCAACAGTTTTTCCTCTGGCGAAGGATCGCTTTCACCCTTAGGTGAAATCTTACCGATAAGGATGTCGCCAGGTTCAACGCGAGCTCCGACACGAATAATACCATTGTCGTCGAGATCTTTTGTTGCCTCCTCGCTGACATTAGGAATATCATTAGTAAATTCCTCAGTACCGCGCTTTGTTTCACGCACATCGAGAGAGAACTCATCAACATGAACAGAAGTAAGCACGTCATCACGTACTACGCGCTCATTAAGAACGATAGCATCCTCATAGTTGTAACCCTTCCACGGCATATAAGCAACGAGGAGGTTACGTCCAAGAGCCAATTCTCCATCCTCTGTAGCATAGCCTTCAGTCAGGATATCTCCCTTTTTCACTCTCTGTCCCTTATTGCAAATAGGACGGAGGTCGATAGTCATATTCTGGTTGGTACGGCGGAATTTCGGAATGCGATATTCTTTAAGCGCCGGCTCAAAGCTTACAAATTCCTCATCTTCAGTTCTGTCATAGAGGATACGTATAGTAGTAGCGTCAACATATTCGATGACACCCTCTCCCTCGGCAGTAATCATTGTACGTGAATCCACACAAACCTGCTTCTCAATACCTGTACCCACGATAGGAGCCTCGTTATGAAGCAACGGAACAGCCTGACGCATCATGTTAGATCCCATCAAAGCACGGTGAGCATCATCATGCTCCAAGAATGGTATAAGACCAGCTGCAATAGAAGCAATCTGCTGTGGCGACACATCCATGAGGTCAACCTGAGCAGGCGGTACAACAGGGAAATCAGCATCCTGACGACACTTAACGACATCACGAATAAACGTACCGTCATCATTCAGCGGAGCATTACCCTGACCGATAACATGGTCTTCCTCCTCTTCAGCCGTAAGATAAACGACATCCTCATTTTTCAGGTCAACAACGCCGTCCTTAACCTTACGGTACGGAGTCTCGATAAATCCGAGTTCATTAATCTTAGCATATACACATAGAGAAGAGATAAGTCCGATATTAGGACCTTCAGGACTCTCAATAGGACAAAGACGACCATAGTGAGTATAGTGAACGTCACGAACCTCAAATCCTGCACGCTCTCTTGAAAGACCGCCAGGTCCGAGTGCAGAGAGACGACGCTTGTGTGTAACCTCAGCAAGCGGGTTAGTCTGGTCCATGAACTGCGACAGCGGGTTAGTTCCGAAGAAAGAGTTGATAACACTTGAAATAGTCTTAGTGTTAATCAAGTCAGTCGGTGTAAACACCTCATTGTCGCGTACATTCATACGCTCGCGTATAGTACGGCTCATACGAGCCAAACCGATAGAGAACTGATTGCTCAGCTGCTCACCTACGGTACGAACACGACGGTTGCTCAAGTGGTCAATATCGTCCACCGTAGCATTAGAATTAACGAGCTGAATGAGATATTTGATAATCTCAATAATATCTTCTTTAGTCAAGATACGAACATCCATGTCAGTATCAAGACCCAATTTTTTGTTAATACGGTAACGACCGACATCACCCAAGTCATAACGCTTGTCAGAGAAGAACAAGTTCTGAATAACCTCCCTTGCACTGGCATCATCAGCAGGGTCAGCATTACGCAGCTGATGGTAAATATAAAGCACAGCCTCCTTTTCAGAGTTACTCGGGTCCTTCTGTAAAGTATTGAAGATGATAGAATACTTGTTAGCAGTCTCAGCATCCTTATGAAGCAAGATAGTAGAACATCCGCTGTCGATGATATCCTCAATATTCTCCTTAGTGATAACCGTCTCGCGGTCCATAATCACCTCATTACGCTCGATAGACACAACCTCGCCCGTATCCTCGTCAACGAAGTCCTCATTCCAGCTTTTAAGCACACGAGCAGCAAGCGTTCTGCCGATAGCCTCCTTCATATTCTTCTTGTTAACCTTAACCTCTTCAGCAAGGTCGAAGATCTGCAGGATATCCTTGTCCGACTCAAAACCGATGGCACGCAAAAGAGTAGTAACCGGCAATTTCTTCTTACGGTCGATATAAGCATACATCACGTTGTTGATATCCGTAGCAAACTCAATCCAAGAGCCCTTGAATGGAATGATACGAGCAGAGTAGAGCGCCGTACCGTTAGCATGAATACCCTGAGCGAAGAAAACTCCAGGAGAGCGGTGCAACTGAGAAACGACAACGCGTTCAGCACCATTAATTACGAAAGTGCCGTTAGCCGTCATATACGGAATAGTACCCAGGAACACATCCTGAATAAAAGTTCCGAAGTCCTCGTGTTCAGGATCCGTACAGTACAATTTCATTTTAGCCTTCAAAGGCACACTATAAGTAAGTCCACGCTCAAGACACTCGTCAATCGAGTAGCGAGGCGGGTCAATATAGTAATCCAGGAACTCAAGAACGAAATTATTTCGAGTGTCGGTGATAGGGAAGTTCTCTGAGAACACCTTATACAAACCGTCGTTCTTACGTTCCTCAGGCGGAGTGTCTAACTGCAGGAAGTCTCTGAAAGACTTAAGCTGCACATCAAGGAAATCCGGATAAGGCATCGGATTTTTGATGCTGGCAAAGTTTACTCTATTATCAACGATTTTAGAAGCCATTACAGATGTTTGTTACCAATTAAAAAACCACCGTGAATAGAAATCATCATCCCTTTACAGAGATAAAATCCGCTGTGGTGGCAAACAGCAGAAATATAAAGACACAAAAAGGTTAAGACTCTTCTATTGGAAGAACCTTAACCTTAAATATTTTTAAAGACTCAATTACTTGAGCTCAACCTTAGCACCAGCCTCTTCGATAGCCTTCTTCAGGTTCTCAGCCTCAGCCTTAGCCATACCCTCTTTCAGAGTAGAAGGAGCACCGTCTACGAGTTCCTTAGCCTCTTTCAGACCAAGACCGCAAGCCTCCTTAACAGCCTTAACAACCTGCAGCTTAGCGCCACCAACCTCAGCGAGGACTACATCGAAAGAATCCTTCTCCTCAGCCTCAGCAGCTGCACCGGCAGCCGGGCCAGCAGCAACAGCAACAGCTGCTGCAGCAGGCTCAATTCCATACTCGTCCTTGAGGACTGTTGCCAACTCGTTTACTTCCTTAACTGTCAAATTTACCAATTCTTCAGCAATAGCTTTGATATCTGCCATTTTTATTCTAATTTTAATGTTTTTTAATGTTAATGATATTGACTTTAATAAGATTTACTCAGGACGCTCGCCTAAAGTCTTAAGCACACCGTGAATAGTGTTTGCGCCTGACTGTAGAGCTGAAACGACGTTCTTTGCAGGAGACTGCAGCAAAGCCACGATATCTGCGATAACCTCGTTCTTGCTCTTGAGAGCAGCCAATTCCTCAAGTTTGTCAGCACCAACGAAGAGACCCTCTTCAGCGTAAGCACCCTTGAGCGAAGGAACGCCCTCTTTTTTGTAGCTCTTCAGCAACTTAGCAGGAACATTAGCAGTGTTGCAGAACAACACAGCCGTGCTACCCTTCAAGCAGCCATAGAGAGGCTCGAAATCGATGTCAGAAGCCTCGAAAGCCTTGTGAAGAAGTTTGTTCTTCACAACAACCATCTGAATCTCACTCTTGAAGCACTTGCGGCGCAAGTCGCTTGTCTGGCTTGCGTTCAGTCCGTGAACGTCAACCAAGTAGAAGTGAGCGAACTCTTTGAGTTTCTCTCCAAGTTCAACAATTATAGTATCTTTTACTTCCTTTTTCATTTTACAAAACTTTTAGAGTTATTCAACTGATTTAGGATCAATCTTGATACCCTTACTCATCGTACTAGAAAGATAGATACTCTTGATATATGTACCCTTAGCAGCAGACGGTTTCAACTTGATAATAGTAGCAATGAACTCTTTAGCATTCTCATAGATCTGCTCAGCGGTGAAAGACACCTTACCGATAGAAGTATGAACGATACCAGCCTTGTCAACCTTAAAGTCAATCTTACCAGCCTTAACCTCCTTAACAGCCTTAGCAACATCCATAGTTACAGTACCGCTCTTAGGGTTAGGCATAAGTCCGCGCGGTCCGAGCACACGACCCAAAGGACCAAGCTTACCCATGCATGAAGGCATAGTGATGATGACGTCAACGTCAGTCCAACCACCCTTGATCTTCTCGATATACTCGTCAAGACCAACATAATCAGCGCCAGCTTCTTTAGCAGCAGCCTCAGCATCAGGTGTGCAGATGCAGAGCACGCGAGTAGTCTTACCAGTTCCGTTAGGCAGTGTTACGACACCGCGAACCATCTGGTTAGCCTTACGTGGGTCAACACCCAAACGCACATCGATATCAAGAGAAGCCACGAACTTAGTAGTAGTAATTTCCTTTACCAGTTCTGAAGCCTCTTTCAAAGAGTATGCTTTCCCTGCTTCAATCTTATCAGCTACTGATTTTTGATTTTTTGTCAGTTTACTCATTTTTTCTAATTGAAGTTATAAATTATTTACGCAGGGAAGTCCCCTTTTACAGTAATACCCATACTTCTTGCTGTACCAGCGACAAGTTTCATAGCCGACTCAACAGTAAAACAGTTGAGGTCAGGCATCTTGTCTTCAGCAATAGCCTTAACTTGATCCCAAGTTACAGAAGCAACCTTTTTACGGTTAGGCTCAGAAGAACCCTTCTTAGTCTTGGCAGCCTCGAGCAGCTGAACAGCAGCTGGAGGAGTCTTGATCTCAAAGCTATATGACTTATCAGTATAGTAAGTGATAACAACAGGAAGAATCTTGCCTGCCTTATCCTGGGTCCTGGCGTTGAACTCTTTGCAGAATCCCATAATGTTAATACCCTTAGAACCCAGAGCAGGTCCTACTGGAGGTGAAGGATTCGCAGCGCCACCTTTAATCTGTAATTTGATTAATCCAGCAACTTCTTTAGCCATTTCTTTGTTTATTAAAAATTGATTAATATAAAAGAACTTCCTATCCGTAACAACAGGTTATTCTTTTGCAACTTGCATAAAACTTAACTCAAGCGGAGTTTTACGTCCGAAGATTTTCACCATAACCTTCAGTTTGTGCTTAACAGCATCCACCTCTTCGATGACGCCGCTGAAGCCGCTGAACGGTCCGTCGGTAACCTTGACAGTTTCATCCACCACGTACGGGATAGCAATCTCGTCCACGATTTCAGCCTCTTCAGTATTACCGAGCATACGGTTCACATCAGACTGCTTTACCGGTGTAGGGTTATCCAATCCTCCGAGGAAGCCTAAAACATTAGGCATAAAGCGCAACGTATGGGCAACATCACCTTTCAGCTCTGCTTCAATGAGCACATATCCCGGAAGAGAGATTTTCTCTTTCACGACACGTTTGCCATTACGCAAAACAGCATGCTTCTCCATAGGTATAAAAACCTGAGAAACATACGTCGAAAGTAATTTGTTGTGTTTTAATTCGGCATCGATATATTCTTTAACCTTTGCCTCTTTTCCGCTAACGGCACGCAAAACATACCATTTCTTTCCTGATTCAGACATTTTCTCAAACGATTAGTTAGGATAAACCGTACTCATGACAAAGCTAAACGCAGAGTCCATGATGAAGACTACAATGGCTATGACTAAGGAAGCAGATAATACAACCATAGCACTGTGAGTCAACTCACCCCGCGTCGGCCAAGTAGTTTTATGCGCAAGTTCGTCGTAACAACACTTGCAATAATTTGCAAACTTCTTAAACATAATTATTGATTTAGCACGGGAAGAGAGGCTCGAACTCCCGACACCTGGTTTTGGAGACCAGTGCTCTACCAACTGAGCTATTCCCGTAAAGACGGGTTCCGCAATGTTCCATGCGGAACCCAAATATATAATTATCTAAGAATTAATCGTCGATAATCTCTGTGATCTGACCAGCACCTACGGTACGACCACCCTCGCGGATAGCGAAACGCAGACCAACGTTCAGAGCAACAGCGTAAATCAAATCTACAGTGATAGTAACGTTATCACCAGGCATTACCATCTCAACTCCCTCTGGAAGAGAGATCTCACCTGTACAGTCCATAGTACGGAGATAGAACTGAGGACGATACTTGTTACCGAATGGAGTGTGACGTCCACCTTCCTCTTTCTTCAGAACGTAGATCTGAGCCTTGAACTTCTTGTAAGGCTTGATCTGTCCTGGGTGACAGAGAACCATACCACGCTTGATCTCAGCTTTGTCGATACCACGAAGCAACAGACCTACGTTATCACCAGCTTCACCCTCGTCAAGGATCTTACGGAACATCTCAACGCCAGTAACAACTGACTTCTTGTCCTCGCCAAGACCGAGCAGCTCAACCTCGTCGCCAACCTTAACACGACCAGTCTCGATACGACCAGTAGCAACAGTACCACGACCAGTGATTGAGAATACGTCCTCAACAGGCATCAAGAATGGCTTATCCAAGTCACGTGGAGGCAGTGGAATCCAGTTATCAACAGCATCCATAAGCTCCATAATCTTGTCTTCCCACTTAGCAACACCGTTCAGTGCACCAAGAGCAGAACCGCGGATGATAGGAGTATTGTCGCCATCGTAATCATACTGATCAAGAAGCTCACGCATCTCCATTTCAACGAGCTCAAGCATCTCCTCATCCTCAACCATATCACACTTGTTCAGGAATACAACCAAGCGAGGAACGTTTACCTGGCGAGCGAGAAGCACGTGCTCACGTGTCTGAGGCATAGGACCATCAGTAGCAGCAACTACGATGATAGCACCATCCATCTGAGCAGCACCAGTAACCATGTTCTTCACGTAGTCGGCGTGTCCCGGACAGTCAACGTGTGCATAGTGACGGTTAGCTGTCTCATACTCGATGTGAGCAGTGTTGATAGTAATACCACGCTCTTTCTCCTCAGGAGCGTTATCGATCTGATCGAAAGACTTAATCTCCTCTGAACCAAAACCCTTCTCGCTGAGAACCTTTGAGATGGCAGCTGTCAGAGTTGTCTTACCGTGGTCTACGTGACCAATAGTACCAATGTTTACATGTGGTTTGGTACGTACGAATGTCTCTTTAGCCATAGCTTTTCTTTAGTTTATTATTTATTAATGAATTTACTGTGTTATTCGTGCTTCCTATATAAAATAAAAAAGCCGTAGAGCTGTAACCGAGACTTGAACTCGGGACCTCTTCCTTACCAAGGAAGTGCTCTACCACTGAGCTATTACAGCAGCGAGAGCGGAAAACGGGGCTCAAACCCGCGACCCCCAGCTTGGAAGGCTAGTGCTCTATCAACTGAGCTATTTCCGCAAAACTCTACTGAAGTGGGTGGTGATGGATTCGAACCACCGAAGTCGAAAGACAGCAGATTTACAGTCTGCCCCATTTGGCCACTCTGGTAACCACCCGTTGTGTTTTCTTTTCACATCCCCGTTTTGTTGAGCCTCTTGTCGGATTCGAACCAACGACCCCGAGATTACAAATCACGTGCTCTGGCCAACTGAGCTAAAGAGGCAAGACCTTGCAGCCGTATTGGCGCTGTCTCAGAGGATGTGTCTTGAACACGGCTGCAAAGGTACGCATTATTTTTAAACTACCAAAACTTTTCGCGTTTTTTTTTAATTTTCTCGCATTTTTTCTTTGAATTTGGTCAATTGAACCCTCATAGAGTCCACACAGAGGTCGATTGCCTCCTCAAAAGTGTCGCATGTTTTTTCTACAAAAAGTTTCGTTCCAGGCACTGTAACACTGAGGCTTGCCTCCTTGTTCAGGGCTGTTGCAGGCTTTACGACCTTGAGTTGCACTTCTGTATTTTGTATATCCTCACAAGTCTTTGCCAACTTTTCTACTTTTTTCTCGATGAACGCCTTCAACTGTTCTGTTGCGTCGAAGTGGATTGACTGAATTTTAATCTCCATAGTTTTATCTCCTATTTTTATAAGGTTATTCCCGCGGATGTGCGGTTTTATATATTTCTTTTAGTTTTTCGAATGTCGTATGCGTATATATTTCTGTTGTCGCCACGCTCTCATGACCGAGAAGTTTCTGTACGCTCTCGAGTCCGGCGCCGTGATTCAGCATTGCCGTGGCGAATGTATGCCGCAGTACGTGTGGCGACCGTTTTTTCTGGGTACACACCCTGGAGAGGTTTTTCTCGACCCTGTATTCCACTGCTCTTCTGTTGAGCCTGAAACCTTTTTTGTTGACGAAGAGGTATCCGTCGTGCCTTACCACGCTTTCGTTTCTTACCTTTATATAATATAGGAGTTCATTTTTCATTTCCTCCCCGAAAGGTATTATGCGCTGTTTGTTTCGCTTTCCGGTTACTTTCAGCTGCATATTGACGAAATCCACCATATCATCCGTGAGCGACACGAGTTCCGAGACTCTCATTCCCGTTTCATAAAACACGAGTATCAGTATTCTTTCGCATACATTCTCGAAATCGCTCATGTTCCACATCGTTGGATCGAGTATTCTCTGCATATCGTCTTCTTTTACGAACGTCGGCAGCGGTTTTTCGCTTTTCGGTCCGATAATGGCTCTCGCCGGGTCTTTATCCACGAATCCGTGTGCCAACAGGAATTTATACAGCGACCTTACTGCGCTCAACCTTCGGTTCACGGTTCGCGCCGTGCAGCCGCGGTCCATCATTTCCTCCATCCACATACGGATTATGTCGCCATCAACATTCTGCCATGTCAGATTCTGGTCTGTTTTTTTAAAGAACTCCTCGAAGTCTGCGAGATCTGCCTGATACTCGAGAATTGTTTTTTTTGAGTAGTTCCTTTCGTACCTCAGATAGTCAATGAACCGTTTTACCATTCTCCGTGTGTTTATTCTTATTTACGCCACGAAAATACTTATTTTTCTGTAAACGGCAAAAAAAACGAACTGTTTTTTTCCGTTTTCTGCTTTCAAACATAAAATGGAAATAAAAAAAAGTTTTTTCTGTTTTTACCCTCACACCCTCACACTTCCGGATAACGTCTTAACTGTCAACGCCTTGAGGTGTGAGGGATAGTGTGAGGGGTAATCTCACACCCCTCACACCCTAAACAACCAGAAGAATGACTCTTATAATATATATTATTATATAAGGTATATACATAAAAAAGATGATACACCAGCATTTCTATAATGCGAATGTATCATCTCTGTCGGAATCTCGGCATAGCGCTACGCCTCGACGCCTAAAATATTCTTTTGATTATTTACCTAAGTACACCTCCTGTTACAAAAGAATTGTTATTACTTCTTGTAATGAAAACGCCCGGCATCCCTGCCGTAAAGTATGGAATAAGGCTTATTCCTCAGCGTCTCTCAGTTTCTGTACGTAGATAGCGCGCTCCATCTTGAGTCTTTTGAGTACAGATGGCTTGTCGAACTGCTGACGTGCGCGGAGCTCCTTAACTACACCTGTCTTCTCAAATTTTCTCTTGAACTTCTTCAAGGCTCTTTCGATGTTCTCGCCTTCCTTAACTGGTACAATAATCATTTTTTCTTAATTTTTTATTTTTAGTTATACATAATTGTTTGTCTTATAGGGAGATGTATCTACAATTCCCGATAAGCGGCTGCAAAATTACTCCATTTTTTCTTTACTTGCAAGTTTTTTGGCAGAAAACAGTAAAAACTTATTTAAAATCCTTGCATGCCTCCCGCAGCCACTCGCGGTCTTCCTCATCGTCGAGCAACGGAGAGAGGCTGCTGTATACCGTTTTATGATAACTGTTTAGCCACTCCACTTCCTCTGCCGTAAGCATGTCGAGGTCTACGCAGCCGGTATCTATCGGACATAGCGTCAGCGAATCGAACTTCAGGAACTTTCCGAATTCCGTCTCCTTATAGTCTTCTATTATCAGTGTATTCTCTATCCTTACGCCGAAGCGCCCGGCAAGATACAGTCCCGGTTCGTCGGTTACGGTCATACCGCTTCGGAGCGGAGCCGGTTTCCACTCCTGTCGAATCTGGTGAGGCCCCTCGTGCACGTTGAGATAGCTCCCCACTCCATGTCCCGTGCCGTGCATGAAGTTCATGCCCTCGCGCCACATCGCCTGTCGGGCGAGGGCATCGAGCTGAGTTCCGCTTGCCCCGTCGGGAAACTTGCAGAGCTCCAGCTGGATATGTCCTTTCAATACGAGGGTATACACGCGGCGCTGCTCCTCGCTTACCGGTCCGAGCGGAATGGTTCGCGTGATATCAGTCGTTCCATCGACATACTGCGCCCCGCTGTCGAGCAAGAGGAAGCCTTCGGGCTTCAGCGGCACGTCGGTATCCGGTGTCGCCTCGTAATGAACGATGGCTCCATGCTCCTGATAGGCAGCGATGGTGTCGAAAGAGATGTCGCGGAACAGCGGCTGCTCTGCCCTTAGCGAGGTAAGTTTCCTGTCGACGCTGATTTCCGTCTCGCCGCCAGCCTCAACGGCAGGTTTCAGCCAGCGCAGGAATTTCACCATTGCCACTCCGTCGCGGAGCATTGCCTGGCGGAAGCCTTTTATCTCCGTGGCATTCTTCACGCTTTTCATCTGCGGAACGGGCGACGGCAGGCGCAACACCTGCGGACAACGCGCCGAGCGGAACATCTCGTAGTTTGTCTCCGCCGGGTCGAGCAGCATGCTATACGACTGGCAGTGGCGCAGTCCGTCGGCGGCATTCTCGTAGTCGTCGGTCTTCACTCCGATGCCTTGCAGATATTTCTCAACCTCGGCCGTAAGTTTCACCTTATTAATATATAGGGTAGTCTGCTCTCCGTCGATTATCAGATACGAAACGAACACGGGATTGCAGTGTACGTCCGTCCCCCTTAGGTTCAGCGTCCACGCGATGTCGTCGAGTGCCGAAACGAGCATTCCTCCTGCTCCGGCACGACTGAGAGCCTCGCGGATACGGCGGAGCTTACTTTCTGCCGTTTCGCCGGCATACTCCAAGGGATGAATCTCCACCTTGTTTTCAGGCACCGGCAACCGGTCGGTCCATATCCTCTGCAGCGGGTCGAAGTTAGAGCGCAGCGTCAGTCCCCCGCCCCGTCGCAGTTCGTCGGCAAGCGCCTCCACCTCGGCAACACTGTTCACATATCCGTCGAGCCCCACCGTCGTGCCGCCCTCAACCGCGAGTTTCCGGCATATCCATTCCGCAATACTCGGCGTTCCCTCCATGCGCTCCTTCATCAGCAGGAACTCCGTTCCGCGTAACTGCTCTTCGGCGGCAATGAAATATCGCGAGTCCGTCCATAGCGCCGCCCCGTGCATGGTAACGACGGCAGTACCGGCACTGCCGTTGAATCCGCTTATCCATTCCCTGCCCTTCCAGTGGTCGGGCACGTACTCTCCGTTATGCGGGTCGGTACTCGGAAAGATGAACGCATCTATCTTCTCGCGGCGCATCTCTTCGCGGAGTGCAGCCAGTCTTTCTGCTATATTCTTTGCCATAATGTCGATGTTTTTCTGATTATTTGTAAAATCTATATTACAAAGGTATCTCTTTTCATATTTAATAACAAATTATAAGGCAATTATGTTGCAAGATATCAACTTTTTTTTGCTAACTTTGCGGTGAAAATAAGAACAGGAAGAATAAAAACAAAATAACTCGTTTAAAACTATGGAATTTTTAACTAACGAAAAACTTGTTATCGTCGGTGCCGGCGGTATGATCGGTTCTAATATGGCACAGAGTGTCCTCATGCTTGGACTCACTCCTAATGTTTGTCTTTATGATATCTATGAGCCAGGTGTACACGGCGTATATGATGAAATCCAGCAGTGCGCTTTCCCTGGCGTTAATGTTACTTACACTGTTGATCCTAAAGAGGCTTTCACCGGTGCTAAGTATATCATCTCTTCTGGCGGTGCTCCTCGTAAGGAGGGCATGACCCGCGAGGACCTTCTGAAGGGCAACTGCAAGATTGCTGCCGAGTTCGGCGACAACATCAAGAAATACTGCCCGGACGTTGAGCACGTGGTTGTTATCTTCAACCCGGCTGACGTTACTGCCCTTACTGCTCTTATCCACTCTGGCTTGAAGCCTAACCAGCTCACTTCTCTGGCTGCCCTCGACTCTACTCGTCTGCAGCAGGCTCTCGCCCTGGAGTTCGGTGTTCAGCAGGACAAGGTTACCGGCGC
>DCBP01000133.1:0-2202 GCA_002314055.1 Prevotella sp. UBA1104 | reverse complement strand
AACATCATCAAGCTCCGCGGCCGCAGCTCTTTCCAGAGCCCTGCATACAACGCCGTTAAGATGATCGAGGCTGCTATGGGCGGCAAGGAGTTCACTCTCCCTGCAGGATGCTATGTCAACCACGACTCTCTTGGCTTCAAGAACGTGATGATGGCTATGCCTACTACTATCGACAAGACTGGTGTTCACTTCACTGAGCCTACTGGCACTCCTGAGGAGTTGGCTTCTCTCCAGAAGTCTTACGAGCACCTCTGCAAGATGCGCGACGAGATTGTTGAGCTGGGCATCGTTCCGCCGGTATCTGAGTGGAACAAGATGAATCCTAACCTCTAATCCGACTGATTCCCAAATTTGATATTAAGCCCGGACGTCTTCTCTGATGTCCGGGCTTTTTGCATAAAAGACAAAGGATACTCTTTCTGTAAAAAAACAGAGATATTTACTGGTAGAATTTCGCCAAATAAGATTCCACTCCATACAATGGCACATTCTCCATCCATCCCTGATTTTGAAATCCCATCATCGAGAAACGAACACCTTTCAAGTGGTACGAGGCAAAATCATGTTTTATGAATGTAGCAAGCGACTTCGCCTTTACATTTTCCTCTGCCTTCACCTCTATAGGCACTACACGGTCTCCTAACTGCACAATAAAGTCAACCTCTTGCGTAGAGTTGTCCTTGCTGTAATAATATACCTGCATGTATCGGAATGTACGCATTTGCTGGAGCACAAAGTTCTCCGTGAATGCACCCTTATATTCACTAAAGACATTGTTGCCAATAAGTATCTGCTCAGCAGGTGTCTGCGTCAGTGCGCCAAGCAAACCGACATCAAGCAGATAGAGTTTAAAGGCATCCATATCGGCATAGAACTTTAACGGAACTTTCACGTCGCGTGCGCGCTCCACTTTATAAACCAACCCCGCATCAACCAGCCATTGTATAGCAACTTCGAAATCTTTAGCCCTTGCCCCCTTGCGCACGGCTCCATAAATAAATTTTTTGTTCTCGCGTGCCAGCTGCCCAGGCACAGACTGCCAAACCATTCTCACACGCTGTGTCTCTCCTGCCGTATGCTTGCTTATGTCAGCCTCGTATGCCAACAATATGTTTTGCTGTATATGCCTGACTTCCATCAAATCATGCTGTTCAATAAAACAACGCACAGCCTCAGGCATACCACCGACAAAATAATAACGCCGAAGATAGTCTATATATTTCGGGGCAAGACTATCCACGAGCACATGGTCATCTCCATAAAGTAGCTGCAACATAGGCTCTTCTCCATTGGCAAGCAGAAATTCCTCGAATGTCATTGGATACAAGTGCATTATATCGACCTTTCCAACAGGAAACGATTCTCCATTCATATTCATCACACCAAGCAACGACCCAGCCACAACGATATGCAGTTCTGGCATATCCTCACAGAAATACTTCAAAGAAGACAATACCGGCGGTATCTCCTGTATCTCATCCAGAAAAAGCAGCGTCTTGCCTGGAGTTATCTGTTGGTGGGAAAAAGCAGACAGACCAATCAACAAACGGTTCACATCAACATCACCGCTGAACAGTCTTGCAACGATCTCGTTCTTATAACAATTGACATAAACCATGTTTTCAAACTCTTTAATGCCAAACTCCTTAAGAATATATGTCTTTCCTACTTGCCTGGCACCATACATCACAAGGGGTTTTCTATTTATTGACAACTTCCAGTCTATCAACTGTTTATAAATGCTTCTCTTCATGTCTACTACATTTTTATGAGGGAATAACGCCAGCAAATATACACTTTTATGAGGGAATAAACAAGCATTAGCCACATTTTTATGAGGGAATGTATCGAATTCCACAACATCCAGGCTTTTATTTAGCTGAATGCCACAAGACAGACATACAGCGGAACGTTAGTCATCCAGTCTTGCCGGTCGTAAGGCAGCATGGAAAAGCGTATAGCCTTCATCTCCGGATGGTTGCCGACAAATGTGCGCAACGATTTCGCCTTTACATTAACAACTACACTTTCGGATTTATATTCTTCCCCTCCCCCGCCTCCCCTTGCCAGGGGCGGAGCAGTTTCCTTTGACTGCTAAAAATTACATATTTTTTATTCGATAAACAAGTTGTTAATAATAATCGAGCGAATGTTGTCAATAACAAATCCATTCGTTTCCAGATAGAAAGTGTAACTGCTTCG
>DCBP01000043.1 GCA_002314055.1 Prevotella sp. UBA1104 | reverse complement strand
AAGTTATTCAGTATAGGACACGGTAATAAATAATTCAAGTTTCTCTAAGAACTCTCTTTTTCGCCCGATGATGTTTTGCAATGGGGATGAAACTCTTTATAGTTTTGTATTATTGTAAATAATTCGTACATTTGCAGAATATTAAACTACTGACATATGAAGAAGACCCTAATCATCGTCGCTGCCATTCTTGGTGCGACGAATATCCATGCCCAGAGGATAGACTTCAATTATCCGGGCAGAAGCGACAATGAGGTGAACGAACCCGACTACACCCCGTGGGCTCTCGCCACAACCGCCTCTGATACGAAACAAATAACCGACGGCAAAGGAAACGCCATAACCGTTACCATTGCCAACGACGAAAATTATGCCGGCAAGACGCTCAGGGCATGCTGGTTTAAAAACGGTATTAGTAGCACGAAACTCGTTGCCGACGGCTTTGCCATCTACGGACTTGAAGCCGACAACAACACACCGCAGGTAACCAGTGGGGCGGTAAGGCTCAACATCACCATCTCCGGTTTGCCGGCAGGCGAACACTCCTTGCTTGCCTATCACAACAACACCGACAACTACAGTTCGCCGAAACTCGACGTATATGTAGACGGCGAGAAAAAACTCTCTGGCGTGAAACAGACCGTAAGGGCAACGAGCATGGAAGAGTCCGGAGCTTCTTATGTACGGTTTGCGGCACAAGAGGGCAAAGACGTTACGATATCCTACATCACTACGCCAAGTGCAGACGACAGCAGAGACGGTTACTATAACACCTCGCTCACGGTAAACGCCCTTGTATTCGACAGCTCCAATCCTTCAGTCATAGCTACCAGTCCGTATCCCTCAAACCGCAACTACCATGCCGATGCCGATGGAGGCAGCATAAAGCTAACTTGGACCCCGTCGGCAACAGCCGTGAAGCATCACGTGCTCGTGGGAACGGCGGCAGACGAACTTGCGGAGCAGACAGTAACGACGGCACCCGAATACACTCTTGACAATCCGAGCAACCTCAATACATACTATTGGCGCATCGACGAGGAAGACGCCAACGGCGAAACCAGTCAGGGCGAAACTTGGTCGTTCCGTCCGCGTCATCTCGCTTTCCCCGGAGCCGAAGGATGGGGACGCTATGCCATTGGCGGCAGAGGAGGCATAGTGTATCATGTAACGACGCTCGAAGACAACGGCGACGACGAGAATCCTATAGAGGGATCCTTCCGCTATGGTATAAAAAAACTTGCGGGGCCGCGTACCATCGTGTTTGACGTGGGCGGAGTGATAGCCCTGAAAAAGCGCCTGATGTGTGGCGACCAGTATGTTACCATCGCTGGACAGACAGCTCCCGGCAACGGTGTCATGCTGCGCGACTGCCCATTCGGAATGACGAGCGAGGGGATAACGCGCTTCATGCGAATGCGACTGGGGCATAAGGAAATGAAAAATGGAGTGATAACCGACGAGGCTTCTGCCAACGGACTCGACGGTATGGGAATGGCAGGCTGCGACAATGCCATCATGGACCATTGCTCCATATCATGGACCATCGACGAGGCTTTCTCCAGTCGTGGAGCTAAGAGCCTCACCCTGCAGCGCACACTCATATCAGAAGCTCTGAACATTGCCGGACACCCAAACTACAGTTCGGGCAAGGCTCACGGCTTTGCCGCTACAATCGGAGGCGGCGAGATGTCTTCAGAACTGAAGGTCGGTTCTTACCACCACAACCTGCTTGCCCATAACAACGGCAGAAACTGGAGCCTTAGCGGTGGACTCGACGGAGTGGGGGCTTACGACGGACATCATGACGTGTTCAACAACGTGGTATACAACTGGGGCTCACGTGCCACCGACGGCGGTTCGCATGAGATAAACTTCGTGGGCAACTACTACAAAATGGGACCATCCACATCGCAGTCTACGCTTCTGAACCTGCAACTTGAAGGAACGGGCACGGGGACGCAGAGCGCATACGTCAGCGGAAATATCCGCCAGGCTAAAGACAATGGCTCCATTCAGGAAGACAAGAAGGGAACGACATACAAGTATTCCCTCTCCGGCGGACAGAAACTCGACTGGACTCCGTTTGTGGATAAGCCATTCTTCGAGTCGCTTGCCACGGTGGAAACAGCACGGGCGGCATACAAGAACGTGCTCTCGGATGTTGGTGCCAACCAGCCCTTCCTCGACAATCACGACGAGAGGATGATAAGCGAAACTATACAAGGTACTTATTCCGCCAAGGGAAGCCGAAGCGGGAAAAAGGGACTCATCGACAGCGAGGAGGATTCCGGCTGCGAGGGCTTCGACGGACTGAACATCTATGAGGCTCGGCGCAATGCCGACTGGGATACTGATCAGGATGGAATGCCCGACTGGTGGGAGGAGGCTAATGGCGTGAGCAGTCCGAACGAAGACGCCGACGGCAACGGATATACCAATCTTGAGGACTATCTCAACTGGATGGCAGAGCCGCATTTCTTTTTGAAACGGGGTGAGAGCGTTGTGGTGGACATGAAGAAATATTTTGCCGGATACACAAACAAACCGTCGTTCAGCATTTCGTCAATACAGGGCGGTTCCGTGGAATATAAGAAAGGAACGGCAGACGGTGAATTTGTCTTTACGGCAGCCGAAAGCAACCGGCAACCGCTGGCGTCGTTTTCCGTTACCGCCACGGATGCCGACAAGATATCAAATTACACCCGCCATTTCAATTTCTTTGTAGATGGCGTAACAACAGGTGTCAATGAACTTAGGGATGAGCAGCATGCCGATTCCTATACCTTATATAATATAGAGGGCAAGATGATAGGAAAAAGCAGAAACACGGAGAATCTTCCATCAGGAGTGTATATCCTGAAGGCATATAAGGACGGAAAACAAGTCTCCGTAAGGAAAATCCTCATTCCTCATTCCTAATTCAATAAAATCTGACAATACGTCATATAGCGTGTGTGCCAAAATGTCGTTCGTGGTGTTTTGGCACACTTTTCGTATAGAGCCAAGTGAGCGTCAAGAGCAAAACGGCGTTCAGTAAACAGTATAAACAAATTAAAAACATACAATTATGAATATTAAACCATTAGCAGACAGAGTTTTGATTGAGCCGGCTCCAGCAGAGGAGAAGGTTGGTGGAATTATTATCCCAGACACAGCAAAAGAGAAACCTTTGCACGGTAAGGTTGTTGCAGCAGGCAACGGCACAAAGGACGAGGAGATGATTCTCAAGGAAGGCGATGAAGTGCTTTACGGAAAGTATTCAGGAACTGAGCTTGAGTTCGAAGGCAATAAGTATCTTATGATGCGCCAGAGCGACGTTCTCGCAGTTATAACAAAATAGAAAACCCACCATTTCCGCCCAAAGGGAGGGAAAGAGATTACTCAGACTTTATAAGTTTTGTAAGTCTAAAAAGTTTTTATATGTCTTATATATCTTATAAGTCCTATAACCCACATAAAAAATAAGGAAATACAATCATGGCAAAAGAAATAAAATTTGATGTAGATGCCCGCGAGCAGTTGAAGCAGGGCGTAGACCAGTTGGCTAACGCAGTAAAGGTAACACTCGGTCCGAAGGGACGCAACGTGGTTATCGAGAAAAAATTCGGTGCTCCGCAGATTACAAAAGACGGTGTTACCGTGGCAAAGGAAATCGAACTTGAGGATAAGTTCCAAAACACTGGCGCACAGCTCGTGAAGAGCGTGGCAAGCAAGACTGGCGACGATGCCGGCGACGGAACGACAACAGCTACAATCCTTACACAGGCTATCGTAACAGAGGGCTTGAAGAACGTAACCGCCGGTGCAAACCCATTGGATTTGAAACGTGGTATCGACAAGGCTGTTAATGCTGTTGTAGACTACATCAAGGAGAATGCCGAGATCGTAAACGACAACTATGACAAGATTGAGCAGGTTGCAACAGTCAGCGCCAACAACGATCCTGAGATTGGTAAGCTCATCGCCGACGCTATGCGCAAGGTTAGCAAAGACGGAGTTATTACTATTGAGGAGAGCAAGAGTCGCGACACATATATCAACGTTGTAGAGGGTATGCAGTTCGACCGCGGTTATCTGAGCGGATATTTCGTAACAGACTCCGACAAGATGGAATGCGTTATGGATAATCCATACATCCTTATCTACGACAAGAAGATTAGCAATATCAAAGACTTCCTGCCTATCCTTCAGCCGGCAGCAGAGAGCGGACGCCCATTGCTCGTTATCGCTGAGGATGTAGACTCAGAGGCTCTCACCACATTGGTTGTAAACCGTTTGCGTGGTGGTTTGAAGATTTGTGCCGTTAAGGCTCCTGGCTTCGGCGACCGTCGCAAGGCAATGCTCGAGGATATCGCCGTATTGACCGGCGGTGTGGTAATCAGCGAGGAGAAGGGCTTGAAGCTCGAGCAGGCAACTCTTGAGATGCTCGGTACTTGCGACAAGGTTACTGTTTCTAAGGACAACACCACTATCGTTAAGGGTGCCGGAAAGAAAGAACTTATCGCCGACCGTATCGCTCAGATCAAGAACGAAATTGCTAATACCACAAGCTCTTACGACAAGGAGAAACTGCAGGAGCGCCTGGCTAAGATGGCTGGCGGCGTAGCTGTTCTCTATGTTGGTGCTAACAGCGAGGTTGAGATGAAGGAGAAGAAAGACCGTGTTGATGATGCACTCTGCGCTACACGTGCTGCAATCGAAGAGGGTGTTGTTGTAGGTGGCGGTACCACATACATCCGTGCTCTTGAGGCTCTGAAAGGCGTTAAGGGCGAGAATGCCGACGAGCAGACTGGTGTGAACATCGTGGAGCGTGCCATCGAGGAGCCACTTCGTCAGATTGTTCGCAACGCCGGCGGCGAGGGTGCAGTAGTTGTTCAGAGGGTTCGCGAGGGCAAGGGCGACTTCGGTTACAATGCCCGCAAGGATGTTTACGAGGATTTGCGTGCAGCTGGAGTTATCGACCCGGCTAAGGTTGAGCGCGTAGCTCTCGAGAATGCAGCATCTATCGCAGGCATGTTCCTCACTACTGAGTGTCTTATCGTAGACAAACCAGAGGAGAAGCCTCAGATGCCTATGGGCAACCCTGGCATGGGCGGCATGATGTAAAAATATCATATTTGATATGTCAAGATAACAAAAAGAGTTGGTGTGTATACATCAGCTCTTTTTTTTGTTGCTTTTTTGTATAGTTGCAATAAAAAAGTTTAGAAAATATTTGGAGCGGATTTACAAAATGCTTACATTTGCAACAGAAATAAAAAGAGACAATTATATTAGTGAATAATATAACATTATTTTTTGATTTGTTTTAGTAGATTAGTTTTTAAGTAGTTTGTTTTTGGAAATCGGTTGTCGTGAGACATCCGATTTTTTTATTCCAGTAAACTGGGTACTGAAAATCAATGTGTTCGGTTGGCTCATTGAATGAGCCAACCGTTTTTTGGTTCTTCCGTTAAATGC
>DCBP01000042.1 GCA_002314055.1 Prevotella sp. UBA1104 | reverse complement strand
TATAGATTTAGTAACAACAAATGTATTAGGTTATGGCAATTAAAGGAAACTGCTCCGCCCCTGAAAAATCCGATTAAGCGAGAGAAAAAGAAGCTTGCTTATTTTTCCGAGCGTGAGGATTTTATTTAAAGGGGAGGCGGGGGAGGGGAAGAAATAAATCCGGAACTTGAATAAGGAATAAGAACAACCCCAGTTTAAGAAATAAAAAACAACCTGAAAAACTAAATATGAAAAGCAGAAGGGGCATGCCCGACAGAACGGATTGTCGGCATGTCCCTATTTATTTTTTTCCCACGAGCTTATTCTCATTTCCATTAAATACTGCAAATGTTTAACCCAAACGCTGTCGATGTTTCGCCCAAACGCTTCGGGTGTTTCGCCCAAACGCTCCGGGTGTTTCGCCTAAACGCTCCGTAACAATGGTAAACATTTTCCCTATACACCCTGAAAGGGCAAAAGCTTTACTTTGTTAGGTAAAAAGTTAGTTAACGTTGACGCAAGTAGATTTACAAGTAACGTGTTTACAACCACCAAGTAACGTATTTACGACCATCAAATGACGTATTTACAACTCACAAGTGACATGTTTAACCTTCACAAGTAACATGTTTAACCATCGAAATCTCCATACTGTTTATTCTTTACATTGAATAAAACCCAATATCCGTTAAGATCATGTATTCTCAGAAAAAGAAAGGAATAAAAAAATCCTTCACCATAAATTATTGACAATAAACACATTACAAATGCGGTGAAGGAATTCTGATTTCTTATCACGTAATGACTACAAGCAAAATTCCCTTGCAAGGGATCGATAAACATAAAAGACAAAGGCTACACTACAACTTACAATAAAAGTCTAAATGTCAATGATAAAACCAATAATTGTTTTATTGTTAGCAGACAGTATATAATAAAGCTAAGCATCGATCTGCTTCATATCATGTAATAAGAATTTACTTTAACAATAAAAAAGACAGAAGTCTTGCATGCGATATAAATTTTATATACATTTTCATAAAAAACTGATACGACAAAATGAAAATAGTCATTGTTTTTAACAAAAGATAACACGAAAATTACGCCATGTATTTTAATAAATCATTAAATTTGCATTACAAACATCAGCTATATAAAAGACATAATGCTTAGCGAAGCTTTTCAGATAAACAAAAAGCTAAAAATTTAACACTTCAAATTATGAAAATCAAGAATTATTTCGCCGTGTTGCTCTGCGCTATGACAGCATACGGCAACAGCGTTATTGCCAGTGAGACTGCAGACACACAATCCGCGGCTACAGAAACCTGGACAGTAACCCAAGGAACAGGCATCCCGCAAAAGACTGAAGAGTATCAGTATTATGCAAGTGCGAACATCAGTATTCTGGTAGGTGCCAACGAGGTATGGGAGAAACCTGTGCAGTTAAACGACACCAATTGGTACTTACACGCCAAGGGAAAGCCTCAATTCGGGAACAAGAACAATCCGGGATACCAAGAAGCCCAAAACTGCATTGCCCTGCCGGACGAGGGAAACTATTTCCACTTCATCTTCCATACGAAGGGAAAAATCGCATTGAAATATGCAGTAAACTTGGCAAAAGCAAACACCAACCAATATATCTATGTAGCAAAGCCGACAAATGAAACCGTTACTGTCGGTTCAGACAAAACCGTCAAGGGTATTGCAAATCAAACGACAAAAATAAATGCAATAACTGAAGGACTGACCGTAACACCGCAAAACCAAGGTACCGACAACGAGAATTTCAAGATTAATGGCGTAGCCGGATATGCTTTCATCACCGTCTCACTTGAGGCGGAAGCTGGCGACGAATATTATATCTGGGCAACCGGAAGCGAGAGATTTGCCCTCGGCGGATTCACGTTCGACGTAGACAAAGAATATGTCTTCACCCCTTACGAGCCGTCTGTACACCTGCAGATTGAGGAAGGGAAAGACCCGAGCAAGCAGAACCCCGGCATCACGGGAGCACCTACCGGAGTGAAGGACATAGCCTTCATGTACGGCGGATGGACAAACCACGAGAATGCCGTGAAAGCTGCCACCTGGAACGAGGCAAGCAAAAGCTGGAACTTCCGCGAAAACGGAACCGAAAACACGTCTTATACCGTCGGGGGGACTAAATACAACGACAATTGGAGCGCCACGAAGAAGGAAAGCGAACTTACCGTGCTCGACGGATACGAAGCATACACAGAAGGGTGCGGGAACGCTCCTAAAGACGAGTACGGCAAACAGTTCGCCCCAAGCGACGCTTCTGCACCAAATGCCGGCATTATACCCTGCCGCGGAACATACTACAAGTTTGAGCCACAGAAAGACGGACTCATGACTGTCTACGTGCGACAGAATGCCACAGAACCCCTGTATCTCGTAGACCAGAGCGGAAAGCCACAGCAGTCGCTCGACTTCAAGGCCGGCGATGCCACCATAACGGAAAACGCTACCAACTATTCATACTCTACAGACAAGCTTACCGCCGCCCGATACAGCTATGAACTGAAGGCGGGAAAGACATACGTACTGTTCCAGAACAATGCCAGCCTCGGCTTCTACGGATTTACCTTCGGTGCCGATGCCGAAACAGGAAAAGACGTAACAATCGGAACTGACGGATACTCTTATGACCAGCAGAACGAGGCTACGGTTACATTAAACCGCACGATGAAAAAGGACACGTGGACTACCGTCTGCCTGCCGTTCAGCATGACGGAAAAACAGGTGCGCGACGCTTTCGGCGATGGCGCAAGGGTTGCAGAGTTTAAGAATGTAGACGGAAACGTGGCCAATTTCGGAATGTTCTACTACCAGCTCATCAACGGAGGAATGCCATACCTTATAAAACCTTCAAAGAACATTACCGAAGGCACACAGATCAGCGGAGTTACCATCGATGCCGGAAAACCTCTCGAGATTAACGGAGGCGACTTCTCTTTCGCGGGAACATACGAAAAGACCATGATGCCGGCCAACAGCCATTTCCTTGGCGGCAGCGACGGGAAATTATACTATATCACGAAAGAAAAGGAAATCGGCGGACTGAAAGCTTTCCTCAAGCCTGCATCCGCTGCCGTTACGACAAAGCTCAGCATCGGCATCGGCAACAACGGCGCCACGACAGCCGTTGAGGCTATCAGCGACGAATCCCTGAACCTGAATACGGGAAAATGTACCGTTTACAACCTCAACGGACAGAGGGTTGAGAAAAGTACAGGAAATGGCGTTAAAGGCATTTACATCGTGAACGGAAAGAAAATTGCATTAAAATAATTTTTAAGGAGGCATCAATATGAAAAAGACATATATCATCCCGACAACAACTGTTTTATCTTCTGATATGGAACAGGGTATACTTGCAGGCTCGAATCCTCTTAGCGGAAACGTGAAACCGACAAGCCAGGACAGCGGACTTGGGGAAGGAGGAACAATCTCAGGCGGAGGCAACGGCGACAACATCGACCCTTCAAAAAGCAACAGTCACAGCGTTTGGGATTGGGACGATGAGGACTTTGCCGAAGAATAGAACGGGAGAGAAAAACAAATAACGGAATGAAAAGAAAAAGTGCATACAAAGCTGAACGGTTGCCTTGTATGCACTTTTTTCCTCCCCCCATATCATCTCTTCTTCGCAGACTTCTTCGAAGTGCTCTTCTTGCTTGACGACGACTTCTTTGAAGAAGAGGTCTTTTTAGTGGAAGAGTTGGAAGACGCGGAACTACTCTTCGATGAGGTTGTTGCTACTGGAGTATAGTACTTTTCAGCCTCCGGCAACCACTTCTTTATATCCGAAATACGCTGTGCATCCGACGGGTGGTCGCTCAGAAATGCCGGGGTGTTGCTCTGCGAACTTGCTGCCATACGCTGCCAGAAGGTTACGGCAACATTAGGGTCGTAGCCTGCCATGGCGGCAAAGATGAGTCCCATATAGTCTGCCTCACTCTCGTTCTTACGGGAATAATGAAGATTGCTGAACTTGCTGCCGAGTCCGAAGACTCCCTGAGCCAACGAGGTGGTCTCCGAACTTACACCCGTAGTTTGAAGCACCGCACCAAGGATTTGGGAGCCATACTGTTGTCTCATCTGTTTGCTGAGCTGCTCGGCAGAATGCTTAGCAACCGCATGAGCTATCTCATGACCGAGAACGACGGCAAGGGCAGACTCGTTCTGGGTAATAGGGAGAAGTCCTTCGTAAACCACGATTTTTCCTCCAGGCATGCAGAAGGCATTTGCAGAATTATCCTGAACGAGATTGAATTCCCAACTGTAGTTTTTCAGTTCGGCTGCCTGGTTATGCTCCTTCAGGTATTTCTCTACGGCATTGGCAAGCCTCTGCCCTACCCTTTTCACCATGGCGGTGTTGGCGGCATTTGTCGACACCTTTGCCGTCTTCATGTAATTGGTGTACTCCTGGTTGCTAAGGCTCATCACTTGCTCGTCAGAAACCAGGATGTGTTGTTTACGTCCTGTTACGGGCACCGTGCTTGTTGTTCCGCACGATACTACTGTCAGCACTGCAATGGCTGACAGGAAACTGCTTATTTTTTTCATTTTATATTACAAAGATTTATACGTTTGCTTTCGAGACCGGGAGCAATTTCCGAACTTGCCGTCCAGCTTATTTCCGGCGGTCATGACATGATTAAATGCAAAGTTATACAAATTCAAGGATAAAAGAAAAAGATACGTGGAAAAAGCCGCGTTACAGTCCGAGAGGGTTGACGTTACTGTAGGCCTCTTTCACCTTTTCCTCCACACCTTCACCCTGCTCCGCATCAGTGGCAGCAAGTTCGGCGGCATAATCGATGTCTGCCTTGCCTGTAGTCTCGTCGCCAGTATGAAGACGAAGTTCGCCACGCAGCCTATAAGCCTCGGCATTAAACGGGTTTGCATCTATCACCTTAGAGAAAAGTCCAATTGCTTCGCCACTGTTTCCACGTGCACTCTCAATCTTTGCCTTCAGCATCAGTATGTCTTCATTATCGGGATATTTCAAGAGCAGGAATCCGGCATCAGTGTCAGCCTCATCCAATTGTCCGTCGCCGAGAAGCACTTCGCCACGCAAGAGGTAAGCATCGGCATATTCCGGGTCTACGATAATTGCCTTTGAGAGCATGGCAACGGCATTGGTTGTATCGTCGGTACCTACACATGCCTTAGCATAAAGGTATAGAGCACGAACGGAATCCTTGTCTATCATCAGAGCCTTCTCGCAGGCAGTAGACATTACGGTATAGTCTTCCATCATATATGCCACATGCGCCATACGAATGAAGATTTCGATATTGTCGGGATGCGACTCAGAGAGTTTCTGGAGCTGGTCGTAAGCCTTGGATAGCTCACCGATAGCCATATATGCCTGAGAAAGGTAGTCGCGAATCTCTGAATCCTCTTTAATTTCGAGGGCATGACTGAAACATTCTATGGCATAGGCAGACTGATTTACTTTCAGAGCCTTGACGCCATCATATTTTAGAATGTCGAAGTTTTTTTTCTCCTCGGCTTTCTTCTCTTCTTCTGTCGGTTCTTTACTTTCTGTTGATACTCCAAAGATTTTTTTAAAGAAATTCATTTTATTGATGTTTGTTTTTATTCTGTTATTATCTCGCTAAGCGTAGGGTGGATATGAATGATGTCGGAGAGCTGGGCTAAAGTAGTGTTTCGGCACATCAGCGCACTTACCTCTTGCACGAGGTCGGCAGCATGAGCTCCGTAGACATGGCAACCAACTATACGCCCCGTATTGTCGGCAAGGAGCTTCAACATTCCCTCCGTCTCGTTCATCGCCATTGCCTTGCCGTTTGAACGGTAGAAATGTTTCTCGCAACTGAACTCGGCACATTCAGTCTTCAGCTGTTCTTCTGTCTTACCCACGCATGCTGCCTCGGGAAGAGTGAAGATGGCAGCAGGCATTATGTCGAAGCGTATTGTGTCGGCGGTTCCGAGAATATTGTTCACGGCTCTCTTCCCTTGCATCTCAGCGGCATGGGCAAGCATCTGTCTGCCGTTTACATCGCCTACGGCATATAGGTGGGGCACTGTGGTCTGCATATTCTCGTCGACAGCAATTCCTCTTCTATCGTATTTTACCCCTAAGCTGTCGAGCGAACGGGTATCGATATCAGGCATACGCCCCACTGCAAGCAAGACTTTGTCGGCTTCGAGCTCTATCTCCTTTCCCTTTTTCTCAATCAGGATTTTACCATCGGCAACAGATTTTAATGCCGACTGCATATAGAACGTTACTCCGCGCTTCTCCATGCTCTTGCGCAGCCGCTTGGCAATATCGGCATCAAGCGAAGGCAGACATTCTTTTAGATACTCCACTACCATAACATCACAACCGAACAGGTTGAGTATGCTGGCAAATTCCATTCCTATCACTCCTGCCCCAACGATACATATCCGCTTCGGGAAATTCTCTGTATCAAGGAGCCAAGTGGAATCGCAAATCATCCGTGAATCCATCTCTTCAAGCGACAAGGTTTTCGGTTTTGAACCTGTGGCAATAATGATATTGTCGGCAGTATATTCTTCGCCGTCGACAATAATGCTGCATGCAGTCTGAAGTCGAGCCTCTCCCTTTATTACAGCAATTCCCGGTACAGACAAGAGCGTGGAAATTCCGTTTTGCAAGGTCTCCACAACAGATTTCTTCCGCTCAACGACAGTCTTTAAGTTTAGCGAAAAAGAAAGATTGTCTAATCCGAATACTGCTGAGCTTTTCAAGTCATGAAGAATTTCAGCATTTCTCGCATACGTTTTGGTAGGGATGCAACCACGGTTAAGACAAGTTCCGCCAAGTTCGTCTTTCTCTACGAGCAAGACAGAAAGTCCCTTCGAGGCAGCATAAGTGGCAGTCTTGTATCCACCAGGACCGCCACCTATTATTATAAGATTAAAGTTATTCTCCATCTGCAAGGATTTGTTTGAATGTTACTATCGGATGTTTTGCAGCCAAGACATCATCCACTCTGCCAATTGGGGTATTGTGAGGAGCCGTCTTCAGCATATCCGGTTCTGTTTTTGCCTCTTCTGCAATTTTGCGCATAACAGAAATAAAGCCGTCTATTGTCTCCTTGCCCTCATTCTCCGTTGGCTCTATCATGAGCGCCTCATGGAACAACAGTGGGAAATATATTGTCGGCGCATGATAGCCATAGTCGAGCAGACGCTTTGCCACATCCATTGTCGTTACTCCAGTAGACTTGTCTGCAAGTCCGTTGAACACAAACTCATGTTTGCACAAGCCGTCGATAGGCAACTCGTATACGTCTTTCAGGGAGTCTTTTATGTAGTTGGCATTGAGTGTTGCCAGTGGTCCCACATATTTTATGTTCTCCTTTCCCAAAGACAGGATATAGGCATATGCCTTCATTATCACTCCAAAGTTTCCATGATACGGACCGACAGAGAAAGGATGCTCTGAATGGACTGAATGAGCATTCTCGGGCAAGAATTGCTCGAGTCCAGACCTAACGCCAACCGGTCCGCTACCTGGTCCGCCACCGCCATGAGGTGTGGAGAAGGTCTTGTGGAGATTTATATGCATTACATCAAAGCCCATATCACCCGGGCGGCATGCTCCCAACATAGGATTCAGGTTTGCTCCATCATAGTACATAAGAGCGCCACATCCATGAACGAGTTCGGCAATCTCCGGAATGTTGCGTTCAAAGAGTCCGAGCGTGTTTGGATTTGTCATCATCATTGCCGCCACTGTATCGTCGAGCAATTCCTTTAGGGCGCCGACATCTACAGTTCCGTCGGGACGGCTTTTTACTTCTACTACTTCGAGTCCGCAAACGGCAGCCGATGCAGGATTGGTGCCATGGGCTGAATCGGGCACAATTACTTTCCGTCGCTTCGTGTCTCCACGACTTTCGTGGTATCTGCGAATAACCATCAGTCCGGTAAGTTCGCCATGGGCTCCGGCAAAGGGATTAAGGGTGAAATCAGCCAGTCCGGCAATCTCAGAAAGTGCCTTGCGAAGTCCCTTGCAAATTTCCAAAGCACCGGCAACGGTTTCTGCAGGCTGAAGGGGATGAAGGCCCGTGAATTCCGGCATACGGGAAACTTCCTCATTAATGGCAGGATTATACTTCATCGTACAACTGCCAAGTGGATAGAATCCGTTGTCAACGCCAAAATTGTTTCCGCTATGATTGGTATAATGGCGCACAACCGTCATCTCGTCACATTCGGGCAGCTCGGCATCCTTCTCGCGACAAAGTTCCTGCGGTATAGAATACTCGCCAAACTCGTTCTTAGGTAGAGAATATCCCTTGCGACCGGAATGGCTAAGCTCAAAGATCAAGTTTCCATATAATTTATTATTCATAGTCAGATCAATTTTACAAGGTTGTCTATCTCTTCTTTTGTACGCTGTTCTGTAACGGCAAACATTATTATATTATCTGTCATCCTCACTCCGCCCATATAGCCATTGTCTATGAATTTCTTTTGCAATGCGTCTATATCTCCTGTATATTCCAAACAGAATTCATTAAAGAACGGTTTGTCGAAGGCTGGTTTGAACTTCCCAGTTGCCAACAGCTTTTCATACATATAATGAGCACCAGAATAAGAAAGCATGGCGGCTTCTTTAAGTCCGTTTTTACCCATAACCGACAGGTAGACCGTAACGAACAGTGCCATCAAACTTTGGTTAGAACAAATGTTTGAGGTTGCCTTTTGTCTACGGATATGCTGCTCTCGAGCCTGAAGCGTCAAGACGAAGGCTCTCTGTCCACGATTGTCTTTCGTCATTCCAACGATGCGTCCTGGTAATTTGCGTATGAGCTTCTCGGTACAGCACATGTAGCCAAGATACGGACCGCCGAACTGCATCGGTATGCCAAGACTTTGGGCTTCGCCTACGGCAATGTCGGCACCCCATTCTGCCGGTGTCTTGAGTACCGCCAAATCGGCTACTATGCTGTTTATAATCAGTAGTCCTTTGTTTGAATGTACTGTATCGGCAAAGCCTGTATAATCTTCTACTATTCCATATCGGTTAGGTTGCTGAACAATAACTCCGGCTACACCTCCAGCTACAACCTTTTCCTCCAAGTCGGCACGGTTTGTAACGCCGTCTTTTTCGGCTACTGTTACTATATTGAAACCGTGGAAATGAGCATACGTATTGACGACAGCGAGCGTTTTACGGTCTACTGTAGCCGAAACTACAATAGTATCGCATTTCTTTGTAGCTGCAAGTGCCATCATGGCAGCTTCTGCCGTTGCCGTAGTACCGTCATACATGGATGCATTTGAGATGTCCATCCCCGTCAGTTCTGCCATCATCGACTGATATTCGAAGATATAATGAAGTGTGCCTTGGGATATTTCTGCCTGGTATGGAGTGTATGAGGTAAGGTATTCTGAACGCTCTACGATGCGATTGACGACAGACGGACAATAATGGTCGTAGACGCCTGCTCCGGCAAAGCAAACCAACGGTCTGTTCTGCTCTCCAAGTTTCTTGAAGAAACGCCTTATTTCAATTTCGCTCATTGCCTCGGGCAAGTTATACTCTTTTCTGAAGCGTATGGCTTCCGGAACCTCAGAATAGAGGTCATCGAGCGTCTCTAATCCTGAGGTCTTGAGCATTTCCGAGATTTCTTCTTGCGTATGTGGAAAATATTTGTATTCCATAAAGCAAAGGTTTTATTTTACTTTTTCTTTTAATGCTCTGCATTCTTGCAGAATTCTTCGTATGCTGCAGCATCCATAAGATTGTCAAGCTCCGACTTATCTGACAGCTCTACTTTTATTATCCAATTGCCAAAAGCATCCTTGTTTATGAGCTCTGGTGTGTCTTCAAGGGCTTCGTTCACCTCAACAACAGTTCCGCTCACTGGGGAATTGAGATCACTCGCTGCCTTCACGCTCTCTACGGCACCGAATTCCTCACCTGCTTCGACTTCGTCGTCTACTTCCGGCATGTCGACATAAACGACATTGCCAAGTGCATTTTGGGCATAGTCTGTTATGCCGATATACCCAAACTCGCCTTCTACTCTTACATACTCGTGTGACTCTGAATAATAAAGTCCTTCAATAACTTTTGCCATAATATTCGATTTTAAAGTTTTTTACTTATTATTTTTTACAAGCAATTCATCTTTAGCATAAAGATAAATTATCATATTTTTTTCACAAGATTGTCTGACTATCTCTTATAATGCTTGTCATAGAATCTCTTCTTGACTACAATGCCGGGGAATGTTTTCTTCCTGATCTGAACCTCAAGCGGTGTTCCGAGTTTAGCATCTGCAGCATTAACGAGCGCCATACACACGCTTTTATATGTTGAAATGGAATGGTATCCTGTCGTTACCTCGCCTACCGGATTGCCGTCTCTCAATACGACATAGCCATGACGTGGAATTGCCTTGCCTTCAAGTTCTATTCCTATCAAGCGTCTTGCCACACCTTCCGTCTTCTGTTTCAGAAGGGCGTCTCTTCCGATAAATTCCTCCTTGTCAAACTTACAGAACATTGAAAGTCCTGCCATTACCGGAGATATCTGCGGAGAAAGTTCATCACCGTAAAGAGGAAGACCGACCTCAAACCGCAAGGTGTCGCGGCATCCCAATCCGCAAGGCTTACAACGACCGCTCTGCATAAGTTTATCCCAGCAGTTGCAGATAAAATTATGGGAGGCATATATCTCGAAACCATCTTCACCGGTATATCCGGTACGGCTAACTATTACGTCGTCTATTTTCTTGACAGTATAGAAGGTCAGTTCACTGCATTTCAATCCCAGAACTTCTTCTACTACTCTCTCTGAATTAGGTCCTTGCACGGCAATCTGTCCGTAATTCTCAGAGCAGTTAACCAGTTCGATGTCGAAGTCTTTTGAATTTTCGTTCATCCATTGCCAGTCCTTATCTATATTTGCAGCATTTATGACAAGGAAGAAATCATTTTCGCCCATTTTGTATACGAGCAAGTCATCGACGGTTCCTCCGTCTTCATAGCACATCATGCCATAAAGGATCTGTCCCTGAGATATCTTGCTGACATCGTTTGTGAATATGTGCTGCACGTAGCGTTCTGCATCTCTACCCCGAACTGTAACTTCTCCCATATGGGAGACATCGAACACTCCACAGTCATTGCGCACAGCATTGTGCTCCTCAATAATAGAGGAATACTGTATCGGCATGTCAAAGCCACCGAACGGACTTATCAATGCCCCAAGCAGAACGTGCTTGTCATAAAGACATGTTTTTTTGTTTTCCATAATAAAAAATGTGTTATCAGATTATGTTATTATTCATTTAACAAAAGTTTGACTAACGAGTCTCTATCAAGATTCATTACTATATGCGACAAATCCGAAGGTAATGCCGACGATAGGCTTTCTGCCGTGAGCTCCGTATTTTTTAGAGGTTTTATTATCCCGTCGTCTATGTTTCCAGTTATGAAGAAATCCCCCAACATCGTCATACTCTTTATCACATTGTTCTTCATCTCAAGGCGAACCTCTATATCACCCACGTTTTCTATATGACCGTTTTTGGTTACCGTATAGCGAGGATTATTGCCATAGATAAATTCCAGACTGAGATATTCTTTTTCTATTTCATTTATCTCTTCTATATCAGAGTCTGTCAGATACATCTCCCGATCACAAAGGTTTTCCTTAACAAACGTCTTGAATTCTTCTAAGCTCAAAGGTGTGTAGTCTTTCAGCAAGGCTATTCGCTGGCGCACACTGCTGATACCATTACTCGTAAGTTTCTGTGTTGAAGGTGTTATGGCACCAACCATATTGCGCATATCGGTATCATAGAGCATTGTGCCATGAACGATACTCCGACCGGGAACATGATAGAAGGCATTTCCTGACACCTTTCGGCTTCCTATCATTATATCATTACGACCGGAGGCTCTTGCGTCAATACCGAGGCGCTGAAGAACCATCACGACCATATTGATATATTTATTGAAAGTAAAATTCACAGCCTCGTCTTTTGTTATATATGAGAACATGACATTGCTCATGTCTGCATATACACAACCGCCCCCACTCTTGCGCCTATATGCCTGTATGCCATGCTCTCGACAATAAGCTACGTTTACTTCGGTTTCTATCAACTGATTTCTACCAAAGATAACGCTCGGTGCAACTTGCCACATGAAGAAACAGTCACCATTGTCTACATGTCTTGCTACATACTCTTCCATAGCAAGATAGAACGACAAACGGCGTTGTTTTTTATCAGGTAATGAGATGTATAGCATACTTGTTTAGATTTAAGAAACTTATTTGTCGCAAATTTACAAAAAATTATATTGCCTGCAAATTTTAAACCTCCTTTTTATACTCTTTTACCATCCGAAAGCTGTTTTGTCGGTCAGCCATTTGCCTTGTGCACGTAACACTTGCTCTATTATCTCTCTACCTACTCCATAACCTCCTGCTGAATTGCAAATGTACCGGCTAACATTCTTTATATCCGAGCAAGCATCTGAGGGGCAGCACGGACAGCCACAACGACTCATTATCTCATAGTCTGGAATATCATCTCCAACAAAAATTACTTCATCATCCTGAAGCGAATATTTTGAAATATATTCATCGTATGTCTTTATCTTCACCGAACAGCCTGTAAAGATATCCTGCACTCCAAGTTTTGAATATCTCAGATAGATACTCTTCACATCAGCACCTGTCATAATAGCAATGTGAAGTCCGCGTTTTACTGCAAGTTGGATGGCATAGCCGTCCTTTATATTCACCGTACGCATTGGCTCTCCATTTGGATGCAACGTTATTGTACTCGCACTCAACACGCCGTCAACATCAAAGAGGACAGCACGAATCTTACTCAAATCATAATCTATCATATGTCTTTCTTTTGGTTTTATTTCTCTTTTTCCTTCTCAGCCATGGAAACTTCATGTATGCTCTTGCTCATGACATTGTATATCTCTTGCAAACGTGGCGCTGGCTTCAATAAGCCACTTTGCATGTTTATTACATTCTCGTCGTAACGAACTGCCGGACCGGTTTGGGCATCTTTCGGAGCTATTTCATGAACCTTACGGGCTGTTTCATCGATTAAGGGCAACATTACTTCAAAAGGGATATTATATTTTGAGAGTACTTCTGCCGACAGCTCATAACAATGATTAACAAAATTACAGGCGAACACGGCAGCAAGATGTAGATGCTTGCGAGCATCAGAGGAAATGGCGTATACATTCTTACATAGTGATTTCGCCAAGGCTTCTATTGTTTTAAGACTTTCGCTGTCGTTGGATTCAATGAATATAGGAACTTCAGTGAAATCAACTCTACGCTGCTTTGAAAATGACTGCATAGGATAGAACACACCGTAATGCTCTGCATGACCACTAAAGATATTCATCGGAATACTTCCCGCGGTATGGACAAACAATCCCTTGCGCGATCCGTCGCATAGCTGTTCTATTACGCTCTGTAATGCACTGTCCTTTACTGATATAACATAAAGATCTGCATTCGCAACTACAGCGCTGATATCATCTATTGCTTCAGCTTGCAATCTATCAGCAAGCATCTGTGCTGATGACATCGTGCGACTGTACACTTGTACTATTCTATGTCCCTTGTCATGCAAAGACAAAGCAACATTTGTTGCCAGATTTCCGGCTCCTATAAATACTATATTTCTTACTGTCATTTCTCTTTACTATTTTATATGAACTCTTTCCCAATCAAGCTCATCATCTTCAACCTTATAACTCTCAATTTCAGAATAGCCCAACGCGACAATGAAACAAACTGTCTTGCCCTCCGGTATTTCCATTATTCCACGAACTATTTCGTCTGACAACGTACCGTCTGACAACGAATAACCACGAATTTGTAAAGGTGCATACGCAACCCCCAATTCGGAGGCCTTGGAACATATTGCCCATACGGAAGCTAAACTGTTCTCTATCCAACTTCCGTCATAAAGTCGGTCTGCAACTACTATGATTGCCAACGAACAGTATTTTAGTATTTCTGCTCCTTCTCTAACATCAGAGAGTCTCTCGAGTAACGGCTTTTCATCTGTAATATACAGTTCCATTGTATTTCTTGCCGAACCATAAGCTGTAAGTAATGCCCCACGTAGTATCTGCTGCACTGATTCCGGAGGGATTTCTCCGTTGATAAATGACTTCGCAGAATTTAAAGGGCAATATATATCTTCTTTTTCCATATTATTCCAACAAAATGAAACTTATAAAAAAATGCTGCTATTTATTATTTTTACAGTATTACTTGTGCAAAGTTACAAAAATATTTATATTTGCACTACATTAGAATTGTTATAATGCCTGTAAGAATCAGTTTTATAAGACGTATCCTGGATTTCATCATGCCAAGGCGTTGCGCCGTCTGTGGACGAAAACTCGGAATAACGGACCATGCGATATGCATGGTCTGTAACTGGCGTTTGCCGAGGACAAACTTTTGCAAAAATCCTAAAGACAACGACATGGCCAAACTCTTCTGGATGCTTATCCCAATAGAAAACGCCGCAGCCCTATTTTTCTATTACGCTCACTCTGATTCTACCAATGTTATATTAAAGTTTAAGTACGACGGAAATTGGAATTTCGCAGAAGACATGGGAAGCATCTCGGCTTACGAATTCATGGAATATGACTTTTTCGACGGCATTGATGCTATTGTACCTATACCTATCACAAAAAAACGCGAAAGGGAACGTGGATATAACCAAAGTTATCACATTGCTCTTGGCGTTAAGGCTATCACCGGACTGCCTATCATCAATGATGCCGTCAAGAGAACTACCTTTACAGAAAGTCAGACACAGAAGAGTTCTCTTGAAAGAAAAGAGAATGTAAAAAACGCTTTCAAGCTTGTAAACGGAGATAAAGTGAGAGGCAAACATATTCTTATCATCGACGATGTTGTTACCACTGGGTCAACGATAACTTCATGTGCCGAAGAACTGATGAAAGCCGGAGCCATTGCATTCAGCGTACTTTCTATAGGATTCACCCGACACTAAACTATGGAATTAAAGTTGCACGCAAAACATCCATGCCAAAATTGCAAAACATTTGTAAAACATTTACCCTCATTCTATCCATTTTAGCGGATAAACCGCCAAAAACGAATTAAGAGGAAAGCCCTTTGTATCAGGACTTTCCTCTTATTTATCTGAGAATCAATATTTTGTTATTTGTTCTCGACAGCTGCTGATGCAGCATAAAAATTAACGAAGTATTGTAATTATGATTCTGAATATAATTATGTACCTTTGCACATATATAACGCCTATACCTGTTTTTGCATTAGCCTAATGCTATTGACAATAGATGCTTAACTATCATGTTATCAGTAGATAAAACGTTTTTGACATGGCAAAATTCGACTACATTATGACTGTCTCTCAGTATGACAAACAGGAATCACTCTGGACCAATAAAGAATAGAGCCGAACAAACTCCAAAACAAGACATTGAAGAATAGATAATGAAGAAAATACTATTTATGCATGGTTTCTTTGCAACAGGCAGTTGCCCTATGGCGAATGCTTTGAAGGAGGCTTTCGAAGGGGGCGCCGTCGTACTGACTCCGGATTTGCCTTTGCATCCCAAAGAGGCATTGACGGAGATTCGCTCCATCATAGACAAAGAGCATCCAGACTTGCTTGTCGGAAACAGTTGCGGAGCATTCCTTGCCCAGATGCTCTCTCCTGTAGTGGGCATTCCGGCTTTGCTTGGCAATCCTTATTTCAAGATGACGGAGTTTCTGAAGGAACGAATAGGTGAGCATCAGTATAAAGCACCTCGCAAGGACGGCAATCAGCGTCTGGTTATAGACGAAGCGTTGATTGAGGAATTTGCTGAACTGGAAGCCGTGCAGTTCGACCATTGCAACCCTTATTATAAGGATCGTATGTGGGGGCTTTTTGGTGAGCAGGACACCCTGGCTCACTTCTCCCCTCTCTTCCTGGAGCATTACAACCAAGCCTTCCATTTCCCTGGCGGTCATACGCCTACTGAGCAGGAGGTGAAAACCTGGTACGCTCCCCTTGCCCATAAAATGCTGATGGAGTTTTCAGCAAAGGAAGAAAGGTATTTCCAACACTTTAAGGGCGGCAAATACAAGTTCGTCCATTCTGCCTTCGACTCTGAGACCCAAGAGCGCATGGTGGTTTATCAGGCTCTCTATGGAGACCAGGCCTATTGGGTTCGCTCAGAAAAAATGTTCTTCGGGAAAGTCACGAGGGATGGCAGAACTTTCAACAGATTCACAGAAATAGACAGATAATTATGGAGACATTCAACAATGTAATAAATAGTGGCCAGCTTGTTCTGGTCGATTTCTTTGCCACATGGTGCCAACCTTGCAAGGCGATGCACCCCATTCTATGTGGAGTTGGGATTTTAAAGAGATAAAGATTGCACTGATGGCGTATTTGCATATGAATTAATAACAATATAAAGAACGAAGCATATGAAAAGTTTTGTACCAAAGCCGTGGATTGTACCACAGCCTGTGCTGATAATCGGCACATATAATAATGATGGAGTTGCCAACGCAATGAACGCAGCTTGGGCTGGACAGTGGGACATGAAGGAGATTATGATCTCGATGGGAAATCACGTTACCACAGACAACCTGAAGCTTGGCGGCGAGTTTACAGTTGCCTTCGCTACCAAGAAAACCATGGTGGCTTCTGATTTTGTGGGCATTGTTTCTGCCAAGAGCGACTCGAGGAAAATGGAGAAAACGGGATGGAACATCAAGAAGGCAACTATGGTCAACGCTCCCGTATTTACAGATTTTCCGATGACCCTGGAGTGCCGTATTAAGGAGAAGTACGACGAAAGTGAAACCGGCTATTATCTCGTTGCCGAAATCGTCAATATTCTTGTAGATGAGAAGTATCTGGCAGAAGACGGAAATCCAGACATGGAGAAAATGGAACTGATTGTCTTCGACCCTATTCATCATAGCTATATCCAGTTGGGCGAGAAAATCGGTAACGCTTTCTCTGACGGCAAGGCTTTGAAATAAAAACTACATAAATGGTATTTCCTGAAATATACTCAGCAACTGGCATTATGGAGCTGATTCAGAAGATTGGCTTCCTCCCTCTCCTCGATAGTGGCATAGAAGGATTCTCTGCCGAAGACATCGTGACAGAGGATTGCCGATATGCAACATTTCCTGAAGGCGGTTGGGATTGGCCGTTGTGGAAATAGCCACTTACATTGTGACCGAGGATTTCATATATCCTCGTGACAAGCATAATCGTGAATATGGTTGGGGATGGTCATTACTGAATACTCCCGAAGAAGTCTATGGAAGAGATACATGTAAGTGTGAACGAACTCCAGAAGAGTCTTACCAAAGGATATTCGAGCATCTGAAAGAAATTCTACCAGATGCCACAGACAAGCAACTTATTAAAATGATAGGATAAATATGACGCAAGATTCGACAACGTATTATGTTTGGATAGGCGGCTCATGTGACTATGGACATAAAGAGCGAGCTGGTGGTGCTGCCGTTGTGATTGAGAACAATGGCAATATCATCAGCCGTGATGTAATCAGCAACCTTCATACCACAGAGTTCCGCATGATGCTGACACTCATGGTCAAGGTAATGCAGGAAACCCCAGAAGGTTCCGACATTCTCTTCCTGACCAATGTCGCCTATATTCAGAACTTTGACAAGGCTCCAACGGCAAAATCGGCAAATCCGGACTTGATTGCTCAATGCATCGAGGAAAAGAAAAGGCACAACTCTGTCGGAGTCAAGATTGTGCAATATCACAAAAGTCCATTGCTGATAGAGACCCATGATATGGCTACGGAAGCTATGACTAAGACAAGGAAGGAGTTTCATCAGAAAAACAAATGAAAACAATGGAATACAAAGATAAAGTAGTCATCGTGACCGGTGGCGCACAAGGCATTGGCAAATGTATTGCCGAAAAGTTTAGAAAACAAGGGGCTCTAGTAGAAGTCATCGACAAGAAAGAAGGACTTGATCTTTTTGTTGGCGACCTCTCGAACAAGTATGCTATTGAGGAGTTCACGAAACTGGTAATCGAAAAATACGGCAAGGTTGATTTCATCGTGAACAACGCCCTACCCCTGATGAAAGGTATTGATGAATGCTCATACGAGGAATTTGAGTATGCGCTCAAAGTTGGTGTAACTGCGCCTTTCTACATGGTGAAACTCCTGAAGGATCATCTTGCAGAAGGAGCTTCCATCGTCAACATTTCATCTTCTCGAGACCGCATGAGTCAGCCTCAGACAGAAAGCTACACGGCTGCGAAGGGCGGTATTGCAGCACTCACACATGCCCTTGCCGTCAGTCTTGCAGGCAAGGCTCGGGTTAATTCCATCTCTCCTGGATGGATAGATACGGACGATAAAGTGTATGAGGGTCCCGATGCCTATCAGCAACCGGCAGGCAGAGTCGGCAACCCACTCGACATTGCCAACATGGTACTTTTCCTCTGTTCAGAAAAGGCTGGCTTCATCACTGGCGAAAACATCTGCATAGATGGCGGAATGACCCGACAGATGATTTACCATGGCGATTGCGGATGGAAACTGGAATAACGAACTTTTACTTTGCAGTTTATATAAAAAATTAAATTTTAATTTAAACTTCAAAGAAAAGATGAAAAAATCAGTAATTTACATGGCAGCCTTTGCTACCTTAGGCTTAGCCACGTCTTGCAGCCAGGACGCACAGACCTTGACGGACTTCTCTCCGAACACAGCAGCCTCAGACAAAAAAGACTTCGTTTACACGTCAGCTACCGGCAACGGCAGTAGCAACGGAGAAACAGGCATAGACTTGAACTTCAAGCATGCTCTAACCGAAATCAGTATAGACGCAAAGAATACTTCATCCGACAAGGGCAACTACGAAACGACCTGGACAGAAGGCGTAACCTTAGGTGGCGAAGTATCGAAACTTGACAAGAGCAACGTGCCGTTCATGATAATCCCGCAGACGCTTACTTCCACGACCAAATATGCCGATGGCAACTATATCGCGATGAAAGTAAAGATAACAATGCAGGGCAGTAAGGTACTACATGACGGTTGGGCATATATAGGAATCGATACCAACTGGGATATGGGCAAACATTACGTCTATACCCTTGACTTCAGCAATGGAGCCGTACAGGATGATAATGGCAAAGATATTATCTCCGACAAGAATATAAAACTCAATGTGTCGGTTACGCCTTGGGATGAAAAATCGGCAGCACTACCTCAAAAGCTTATAAGTGGTACTGTAAACAACACCTCCCCTTTTAATATAAGCATTAATGGTGAGAAAATACAAATAGCTCCAGATTCCAATGGAAATTGGAAATACAATATAGCAGGAATAAACGTAACCAACATGTTCTACAACAGTACTTCTCTCACATCTTTGGATTTAACCCACATTGCAGCCGC
>DCBP01000046.1:19052-24949 GCA_002314055.1 Prevotella sp. UBA1104 | reverse complement strand
AATATCGGATGAGTCTTATTTTGCACCATATTTTTAACGACAATAGAGACAATAGAAGACAATTCTTCACTATACAGTTGATTGTCAAAAATTGTCTCTCATTGTCGTTAATATTTAGATTTTTGAATGACAAGGTAGAAAGTTTTATTTGTTATACTTCTTGTAGGCTAAATTTTTTTTGTTGATTTTACCCTCACACCCTCACACATGCCCCTCAAAGCCCCTGTTTATCGAGGTTTTTATGGTGAGGGTAATCCCTCACCACCCCTCACCATCCCTCACACTTACCCTCACCACCGGAAACGCCGCGAGGTACAGGGTGTTTCCTATGAATTATTCATTTTAAAGAGCCAGAACTTCTGTAGGGAAAATGTTGATAATAGTGGCACCAAAGGTGCTTCTATGTTGCACTTTTGGTGCAGCATAGAAATACCGATAGCAAATGATAGCTTTAGTAGCATAGGTCAGTTGCTTTGTCGGTTTTCGTCAAAAAAATACCACCTAAATTGACGAAGAAGCTTGTTTTTTGTATATAATTATGCCTTAATAAGAATAAAAGTCGTAACTTTGCCATTATTAGATAAATGTAAAGATATGCTGACACACCGAAACCGCCCTTATCGCAAACGCATCCCCTACGGAATGATGAATTTCGAGGATATAGTAAAAGACGACTGCTACTATGTTGACAAGACATCGTTTATAGAAGATGTGGAGGCTTCAAACAAGTTCTTCTTCTTCATCCGCCCTCGCCGCTTCGGCAAGAGCCTTACCCTCTCCATGCTCCAAAACTACTACGACATCAACAAGAAAGACCGCTTTGAGGAGCTGTTCGGCAAATTGTATATAGGTAGCCATCCCACACCCGAACAGGGCAGCTATCTCATCCTGCGACTTAACTTCTCTGTTGTAGCGGCGGGACTGGATGACTATCAGCGGGGGCTCGACTCTTACTGCGCCATAGAATTTTATGGCTTCTGTACACGTTATAAAAGATATCTACTTGACGGAGCCACAGAAAGAGTTATGGCATGTAAGGGAGCTATCGACCAATTGGCAGCTATATGTCGCGAGTGTACCGATGCTGGACAGCATGCCTATCTCTTCATCGACGAGTACGACCACTTCACCAACAAAATTCTCACTGAGCCGCAACACATGCTTACCTATCGCCAGCAGACCCACGGCGAGGGATATCTGCGCCTGTTCTTCGATGCTGTAAAGACTGCCACGGAAACATCATTGAAACGTGTCTTCGTGACTGGAGTGAGTCCCGTGACAATGGACGACCTTACGAGTGGCTTCAATATTGGCACCAACTACTCGTTGGAAACGGAGTTCAACGCAATGATGGGATTCAATGAGGAAGAGGTGCGCGACATGCTCGCTTATTATTCCACGGTGTGTCCGTTCCACCATTCTATCGATGAACTTATAGAGAGGATGAAACCGTGGTACGACAATTACTGCTTTGCCAAACCAAGGTATGGCAAGGAGACAATGTACAACTCGGTAATGGTTCTCTATTTCATAGACAACTACATACGCAACGACTGTGAGTTTCCGGAATATATGGCAGAGGACAACATCCGCGTGGACTACAACAAGTTGCGCATGCTCATACGCCACGACAAGAACTTCGAGCACGACGCCCGCGTGATACAGCGCCTTGTGACCAACGGGTTTGTTACTGGCACGCTGAAGAAAGGCTTCCCAGCCGAGAGTATCAATGATCCCGACAATTTCGTGAGCCTGCTGTTCTACTTCGGACTTGTCACCATTGGCGGCACGTATATGGGCGAGACAAAGTTTGTTATTCCCAACGAGGTCGTGCGCGACCAAATATACAAATATCTGCTTAGTACATACAGCGAGAACGACCTGTCCGTAGACAATTACGAAAAAGGTCAGCTTGAAAGTCGCCTTGCCTATCTCGGCGAATACAAGCAATATTTTGCTTACATCGCCGATGCCATAAAGCAGTACTCCTCGCAGCGCGACCACCAGAAGGGCGAGGCTTACGTGCACGGCTTCACGCTGGCTATGACGTGCCAGTGCCGCTTCTACCGTCCCATCTCCGAGCTCGACAACCAGGGCGGCTATGCCGACATCTTCCTGCGCCCGCTCATTGAGAACTATCCCGACATGGAGCACAGCTACATCATCGAACTGAAATACTGCAAGGCTAATACCACTGACGAACAGGTGAAGCAACTCTTCGATGATGCCAAGGCGCAGATTGCGCGCTATGCGGAGAGTGGCGTGGTGGAGGACGTGGCGCACAAGACACGCATCCACAAGCTTGTGGTGATATTCCGCAGCGTGGATATGGTGGCGTGTGAGGAAGTGTGAGGGGTAAGCATCGACCCCTCACACTATCCCTCACACCTTTGAACCCCGATAAACAGGGCGTTTTAGAGCAATGTGTGAGGGTGTGAGGGTAAAATGACCGAAAAACTTTTTTCTTTTATTTTATCAGTAATAAAAAGTTAGTCCAAATATGTAGCGAGGGTAAAAAATCAAAAAAAATATAATGTTTTGTCGTTGTAGCACAATAAACTACATGTTGCATCGTTATTCTATCGTGTTTAGACGTTTATACATAATTTTATCACTGACCGTACTCTTCGCCATTGGTGCAAGAGCGCAGTATGATGCATCGTTCAGCCATTATTGGGATTTGGAACCGTATTTCAACCCGGCTGCGGTGGGAAAACAACCGAAACTGAATGTCGTAGGAGCTTATGCCCTCGATATGGCTGGTTTCGAGAATAATCCGCGCACGATGTATCTCGGTGGAGATATGCCCCTTTATTTCCTTGGAGCATACCATGGAGTCGGCATATCCTTGCTGAACGACCAGATAGGTCTTTTTACTCATCAGCGTATAGCCTTGCAATATGCATATAAACACAAACTCTTTGGCGGTATGATAAGTGCCGGCGTTCAGTTCGGATTCCTCAATGAGAAGTTCGACGGTTCGAAGGTAGACCTTGGCGAGTCGGGCGACCCCGCATTTGCTACTACCGATGTAAACGGCAACGGGATGGATCTCGCTGCCGGACTGTATTATACCAACGGCAGATGGTATGCCGGACTATCGGCACAACACCTCAATTCTCCGCTTATAGAATTGGGAGAAACAAACGAGCTGCAGGTGGATCCTACATTTTATTTAACCGGAGGATACAATATAAAGCTAAGAAATCCGTTTGTAACTATACCGACGTCTGTGCTCGTGCGCACCGACGGCAAGGCTTATCGTGCAGACGTTTCAGCCCGCGTGGTCTATACAAACGACAAGAAAGTGATGTTTGCCGGAGTGTCGTACAGTCCGACAAATTCCGTTACGGCACTCATTGGCGGACGCTTCCACGGCATCATGCTGAGCTACAGTTATGAGATGTATACATCGGCAATAAGCATTGGCAACGGCAGTCATGAACTTACCGTGGGGTATCAGACAAATTTGAATCTATATAAAAAAGGAAAGAATAAACATAAAAGCGTGAGGATATTGTAATAATGAAAATGAGAAATAGTATTATAGCCATTTGCGTGATGGTTACAACGCTAACCCTTACAGGATGTTTCGGCGGAAAAGTAAGTACGTCGAGTAGAGGTGGAGAGCTTACCGGAACTGGTGGCGGGCGCGGATTTACCGAGCCTACGCCTTTCGGCATGACACTCATAAAAAGAGGCTCGCTGAAAATGGGACTGGAGAAGTCGGATAGTCTCTGGGGAGTGCAGACTCCGGTGAAGGAAATTTCCGTAGACGGTTTCTGGATGGATGATACAGAGATTACTAATTCGGAGTACCGCCAGTTCGTGTATTGGGTACGCGATTCCATTCTCCGTACACGTCTTGCCGACCCGGCTTACGGCGGCGACGAGTCGTATATGATAACGGAAGACAAAAACGGCGACCCCGTAAAACCGCATCTTAACTGGAAGAAGTCTTTGCCGCGAAAGCCTAACGAAGACGAGCAGCGTGCTATTGAGAGCCTTTATGTAACGAATCCCGTAACGGGCGAGAAAATGCTCGATGCCAGTCAGATGAACTATCGCTATGAGATTTACGACTATGTTACGGCAGCAAAGCGCCGCAACCGTCTCAATCCTGCCGAGCGCAACCTGAATACCGACGTGCAGGTAAATCCTGACGAGGTGGTTATGATATCAAAGGATACGGCATACATCGACGATGAGGGCAGAATCGTCAGACAGACGATAAACAGACAGCTGAGCGGTCCGTGGGACTTCCTCAACACATACATCGTGAATGTATATCCAGATACGACTTGCTGGGTGAATGATTTCCAAAACTCAGACAACGAACCATACATGCGACTCTATTTCAGCAGTCCTACATACAACGACTATCCTGTTGTAGGAGTTACTTGGGAACAGGCGAATGCCTTCTGTGCATGGCGCACCGACTATCTGCTTAAGGGACTCGGCGGCGTGGCAAGATATCTGCAGCGTTACCGCCTGCCGACTGAAGCAGAGTGGGAGTTTGCTGCACGTGGCAAGGACGGTACGGAATTCCCTTGGGAAAATCAGGACGTGAAGAACGACCGTGGCTGCTTCTATGCCAATTTCAAGCCAGACAGAGGTAATTATACTCGCGACGGAAACCTTATAACAAGTCGCGTCGGTATATACTCGGCAAACAGCAACGGACTGTATGACATGGCTGGTAACGTGGCGGAATGGACAAGTACCATATATACCGAAGCCGGAGTTACGGCAATGAACGACCTCAATCCGGAACTTTCATATAATGCAGCAATAGAAGACCCGTATAAGATGAAAAAGAAGAGCGTGAGAGGCGGTTCGTGGAAAGACCCGGAGTCGTTTATCCGCTCGGCATGGCGCACATGGGAGTATCAGAACCAGCCGCGCAGCTACATCGGATTCCGCTGCGTGAGAAGTTTGGCAAGCACAACAAGTTCTAAACAAAAAGGAAGCAAGAAAAAATGACAGAATACAGCAAATATAATGTGATATACCGCTTGCAGAAGTGGTTGGACAGCGTTCCCGGACAGACATTCATGAATTATGCCTACAGTTGGGGAGCATCAATCGTAATCGCCGGAACACTGTTTAAGTTGACTCACTTGCCGGGAGCAAACTTCATGTTGTTCCTCGGAATGGGTACCGAAATCTTCGTGTTCTTCCTCTCTGCCTTCGACCGCCCGTTCGACAAGACTGCCGACGGCAAGGACCTTCCTACGCATATCGATGAAGAGGAGATTGAAGAGGAGTATGAAGAGGATATGGCTGAACGCGAGGCCGAAGAGAACGGCACCGCAACGCATGTGGCTCAGCCGGCAATGGCTGGCGTCCCGCAGGGTGGTACTATTATAATAGGTGGCGGCGTTCCGTCATCAGGTACAGCGTCGGCAACAGCCGGAGGTTCTGTATCGGCAGCTGCTTCAGCTGCTACAGAGTCGTCTGAGTCGTCCGAGATGCCCGAGTCGTCTACCTCGTCCGCTCAACCAACTCAGCAGCCGACCATGGTCAATATGCCACAGTGGGTGGCACAGCAACAGCAGGTGTCGCCGGAGATGGCAGAGGCAACCGACCATTATGTGGAGGAGCTCAACAAACTTACGGAGATGCTGTCGAAGGTATCGGAACAGAGTCAGCGACTGACACGCGATTCCGAGGAGATGGAAAACCTCAACCGTACTCTTACGGGTATTTGCAAGGTTTACGAGATGCAGCTTAAGGGAGCAAGTGCACAAATCGGAACTATCGACCAGATTAACGAGCAGTCGCGCAAGATGGCCGGACAGATTGAACAGCTCAATGCTATCTATGCCCGCATGATTGAAGCGATGACCGTTAACATGAATGGGATGAAGAGTTAAGAGTGTAGAGTTGAGAGTGTA
>DCBP01000046.1:0-18942 GCA_002314055.1 Prevotella sp. UBA1104 | reverse complement strand
GAGAGTGTAGAGTTGAGAGTGTCTCAGTTCTCTCAGTTCTCTCAGTTCTCCCAGAACTCCCATTAGTCTTATTAGTCCTATAAGTCCTAAAAAAATAAACAAATAGCAAAGTGGCAATAAAGAAAAGACCAATTTCTCCTCGCCAGAAGATGATCAACCTTATGTATGTCGTCTTGATGGCAATGCTTGCGATGAACGTGTCAACGCAGGTGCTCGACGGCTTCTCTATAGTCGACGAGAGTCTGCAGCGTACCACGGACAATGCAGTACTGGAGAACAAAAACATATATGGCGATTTCGAAGCGCAGATGAAGAGCAACCCGGAAAAGGTACGGGAGTGGTTCGAAAAGGCGACTGCCGTGAAGCGCATGAGCGATTCGCTCTATAATTTCGCCCAGGAACTTAAAGTAGAAATCGTGCGCGAGGCTGACGGTGCTGATGGCGATATCCACAACATCGACCGCAAGGAAGACCTCGAAGCGGCAAGTCATGTGATGCTTGCTCCCGGAACAGGAAAGGGGAAAAAGCTCTTTGATGCTATCAACTCGTTCAGGGAACGTATTCTTACTATGGTTGCCGACGAGAACCAGAAGCGTATCATCGCGAGTAACCTTACCACAAAACTGCCGAAGAATGCAAAGGCATTGGGTAAGAACTGGCAGGAATACATGTTTGAGGATATGCCTGTGGCTGCTGCCGTAACTCTGCTCACCAAGTTGCAAAGCGATGTACGCTATGCCGAGGGCGAAGTGTTGCATACTCTCGTTTCGAATATCGACATGAAGGACATTAGAGTGAACAAGCTCAGTGCGTTTGTTATCCCTAATGCACAGACTATCGTGCGGGGAGACAAATTCTCTGCACAAATCGTGATGGCTGCTGTTGATACAACGCAACAACCTAAGATTTTCATCGGTGGCAGACAGATGAATCTTCGCAACAATACTTACGAAATTATTACTGGTAAGACGGGAGATTTCAATCTTACCGGATATATCACAATGCAGAACGGAAGGGGTGATGTTATCCGTCGCGACTTCTCGCAGAAGTATACCGTCGTTGACCCGAGCGCCACTGTTTCGGCAGACCTCATGAATGTGCTCTATGCCGGATATACCAACCCGATCAGCATCAGCATCCCGGGAGTGCCGCTCAACAAGGTTTCTGCAACGATGAGCGGAGGAACACTGCAACCTGTAGGACCGGGCAAGTATATCGCACGTCCGGCTGCTGTAGGCAAGGATGTTACCATCAGCGTGCAGTCGCTGTCTACCGGACAGGCTCGACAGGTGGGACAGTTTACGTTCCATGTGCGCAAATTGCCAGACCCGACGGCTTATCTCGCTCTGGGAACAAACCGCTATCGCGGTGGAGGACTCGCCAAGGCTTCGCTTATGGGAGCTGAGGGCGTTAGTGCGGCAATCGACGACGGACTGCTCGATATCCAGTTTAAGGTGTTGAGCTTCGAAACGGTATTCTTCGACAATATGGGTAATGCTGTGCCGATGGCATCGGCTGGCGCTCATTTCTCACAGAGACAGAAGGATGCCTTCAGAGGACTCTCGCGCAACAGACGCTTCTATATCAGTCGCGTTACGGCTGTTGGACCTGACGGAATTAAGCGTACGCTGCCGGCATCGATGGAAGTTATAGTGAAATAAAGAATAGAAAACATAATACAATATGAAGAAGATATTGCTAATAATACTTGCGGCATGCCTCGCCGAGACAATGAGTGCACAGCCTGCCGCACGACGCAGACAGCAGACGAGTCAGTCGGCATCGAATGCGCAGAATATCACTACAAGGGCGCAGATATCATATCCTACTGCTGCTCCTATGGAAGAGGATGTAGTGTGGCGACGTGACATTTACCGCACCATAAGTCTTACTGATGAGGCTAATGCCGGACTGTATTACCCGGTTGAGGCCGTGGGCTCACAGATGAACCTCTTTACCTATCTCTTTAAGCTCATGATGCGGGGTAAGATAAACTGCTATGAGTATCGTCTCGACGGCAATGAGGTATTTAACGATGCTTCGAAGATAAAACCCCTTGCTTTTCTCGACAATTATCATATCTACTATGAGAAAAAGGGAAACGGAATTAATATCGACAATAGCGATATCCCGTCGAAGGAGGTAAAGTCGTATTATGTTAAGGAATGTGCTTACTACGACCAGCGTACGGCTACTTTCCATACTAAGGTAATTGCCCTTTGTCCGATAATGTCGAGAGAGGATGACTTTGGGGATGCTCCGCAGACCTATCCTCTGTTTTGGGTGAAATATGATGATGTGGCTCCTTATTTGAGTAAGCAGATTATCATGACGAGCGATTTGAATAATGCTGCCACTATGACTTTGGATGATTATTTCACCAAGAATATGTATCGTGGCAAGATTTACAAGACAACGAATATGCTTGGCAAGACGCTTGCACAGTATTGCAAGACGGATTCTGCCATGACTAAGGAACAGAAACGCATTGAGGGTGAACTTGTGGCTTTTGAGAAGAACCTTTGGGGTAATCAGCAACTGAAAGATTCTCTCGACAGTGTTGCTAAAGCTCAGCAGGACGTGAAGGGTAAGAAAAAGGCTCGTCGCAATCGCCGTGCCGGTGGCTCTTCGTCTTCCTCAACAAGTGTGAGCAAGAAGTCGCGCCGCACTTCTTCTTCTGCATCTTCAGGAGGCTCTTCATCTGCAAGGGTTTCCGTTCGCCGTCAGAGGCATTAATCCATTTGACTCTACACCCAACCATACCATCCTCAAGGGAGGAAAGAAAACAATCTAAATTATAAGATTGGGGAGAGAGGTTGCAAAATGTAAGATTGTAATATTTATAATATATTTTTAATCAATGATACTCACACCTTTAAAATAATGGACTATTCTCATTCCCTCCCTTTGGGAGGGTTAGGGTGGGTACTATTCTCATTCCCTCCCTTTGGGAGGGTTAGGGTGGGTATTTTTAAAACCTTATCGTTTATGAAAAAAGTATTTACTCTTGCCCTCGTGGCTTTAGGAATGATGGCTGCAATGCCGTCGCAGGCTCAAATCAAGTTCGGTGTAAAGGGTGGTCTTAACATCACTGATATGTCGATGGATAGCAAAGTCCTTGATGCATCAAACCGTACTGGTTTCTTTATCGGTCCGTCTGTTAAATTTACCTTGCCTGTAGTGGGATTAGGTATTGACGCCGCTGCACTCTATGATCAGCGTGAGGCTAAGCTTAAAGTTGATGAAGAAGAGAATCTCGGTACAGACTTTACTGGCAATAAGGTAAAGCAACAGGCTATTAACATTCCGATTAATCTTCGCTATTCTATAGGCTTGGGTAGCTTGGCTGGTATCTATTTCGCCGCTGGTCCTCAGTTTGGATTTAATGTTGGCGACAAGAATTTTGATTGGTACAAGGGGGCAAGTTATAAACTGAAGTCTTCAAACTTTAGCGTAAATCTTGGTGCTGGTGTAACATTGATTAAGCATATTGAAGTTGGATTCAACTACAATATTGCTTGTGGAAAGACTGGAGAGGTTACAACAAAGGGTGTCGCATCAGACTTGGTAAAAGAAATTGGTGGCTCTGGCAAGTCTAACGCTTGGCAGATTTCCGCTGCATATTATTTCTAAGTAGCAGAAACAACCAATTATCTCAATCTTTTTGCTGAAAGGGAAACTGTTCCTCCCCTGGAAGTGGCATGTAACTCTATAATAATAGATGCCCCCAAAGAGTGGCTGAAAGGGAAACTGCTCCGCCCCCTCCCCTGGAAGTGGCATGTAACTCTATAATAATAGATGCCCCCAAAGAGTGGCTGAAAGGGAAACTGTTCCTCCCCTGGAAGTGGCATGTAACTCTATAATAATAGATGCCCCAAAGAGTGGTTGAAAGGGAAACTGCTCCGCCCCTGGAAGGGGAGGCGGGGGAGGGGAAGAACTAAATCAAAAGCTTGAATAATAAATACATTCTAAATATGAAATACATAACGCGCAATTATCACAGTTCGTTACGGAAAAGAATTGTAATGCTTCTTGTTTCAACGCTTCCCGCTGCCGCTTTTGCTCAAGGTATTGTAGGGTCTTGGAAAGGAGTGCTCGATGTGGGAGGAGCGAAGCTCAATTTAGTGTTCCACATAAAGGGAGACAAATCCGTTACGATGGACAGTCCAGACCAAGGGGCGATGGGCATCCCGACAACGGTAAAGTGTTTTGCTGCCGATTCATTGTGCGTGGAGATGGAAGCAATGAATGTTGTGTATTCCGGAAAACTCGTAGGAGATGAGATAAAGGGAACTTTTTCGCAGATGGGCTACTCCTTCCCTCTGAATCTGAAGAAAGGGGAAGTGAAGATCAACCGACCGCAGACTCCACTGCCGCCATTCCCATACCAAACAAAAGAGGTGTCGTTTGAGAATAAAGGTACAGACCCACTGACGGGCAAGCCTTCAGCTGCCGGAGGAGCAAAGCTTGCCGGAACGCTCACATTGCCCGAAGGTTTTAAGAAAGGTATGCCGGTGGTGCTTATGGTTACTGGCAGCGGACAGCAGAATCGCGACGAGGAACTGATGGGACACAAGCCGTTTCTCGTCATTGCCGACTGGCTCGCTCGCCATGGCATAGCTTCCTTGCGTTACGACGACCGTGGAGTAGAGCAGTCTACTGGCGATGCAGACAAAGCTACAACCTACGACAATATGCTCGATGCTCTTGCCGGAATTGAATTCCTGAAAAATACAAAAGAGTTCGGTAAGATTGGCGTGCTGGGGCATAGCGAAGGAGGAACAATAGGGTATATGCTTGCTGCAAAAGGCAAGGCAGACTTCGTGGTGTCGCTTGCCGGACCGGCATTGCGTGGCGACAGTATATTATTGATGCAAAACCGTGATATTCTGAAGAAAGCCGGGCTCGATGATGAAAATATAAACAAATATGTCGAGGCACTGCGGCGTATCTTTCAGTATAAGACATCAGGAAACAAACTTCGCTTTGCTTCAAAGCCAGAAGCTCTGTTGCCTATGTTGACAGCTGACATTAATCTGCCGGAGCAGTTGCGCCAAAACTTGCTTGAAACTATGAAACAGTTGGATGGCGCTTGGCTGGATTATTTCATCTCTTACGAACCTGCCGAAGACTTGAAGCAGACAAAATGCCCCGTTATGCTGCTTGGTGGAGACCGCGACACACAGGTGCGAGCTAAGGAAAATATATCTGCAGCAAAGGCTCTATTGCCGAAAAATTCAAAGAGTCTATTCAAGGAATATCCCAACGCAAACCATCTCTTCCAGCCATCGACAAACGGTATGCCGTTGGAGTATGGCAGAATAGAGACTACTATCCAGGAAGAGGTGTTGAAGGATATTGCCACTTGGATTCAGAGTGTGGCAAAGTAAAAAATACAAGTTACGGAATTCGTTCTTCCCCTCCCTCGCCTTCCAAAAGACTGAGGCGGGGGAGGGGAAGATCTTAAAGAAGGAAGTTAAGTAAGGCTTCCTTTTCTGTCAATTAATTGAATCTATATAGCATCTTTTAGATGCTGCGCTTCCATTATCATAATATGAAGTCTTTATATAAACGCCCTTATGCGTTGGAGCAGACAAAAGTCTTTGTCCGCTGAGGGAATACCACACAACTTTAACTGTTTTTCTCTCCTCGTATGTTATATCTGCGATATTTGTAGTAGGAGTTTTTGTATGTTTGAAAACCCAAGCAAGTCGTTTGTCTGTATAACTGTTCTTGCATACGTCTTCATGAGTCCATCCGTCTTCAATATCAAATTCGTATTCAGCGTTATAGTTATTCATTTCATTCAGGAAATCCTCCACATTAGATATTTTCATGATTTTGTCTGCCGTACCCATAACGGTATAGAGTGGGGTCTTCGAAACAGCTTCGGCATTAAGTCCTGTAGGATTCCCGGCAACCGGCATCGCTGCGGCAAAAAGTTCAGGATGATTGGAAAGCATGTTCCATGTTCCGGTTCCTCCCATTGATCCGCCAAAGATATAAACTTTGGAGGCATCAGCCACGCCACGGTCTATATAAGTCTGTAGCAGATGTACTATAGCATCCTGCATCGTGCCAAGCCAAGACATATTTTGCGGACACTGCGGAACAAGCATTATAGCCTTGCGACTGTTGGAATATAGCCAGGTACTGATGGCGTCTATGCCCGGTTCTTGCATTTGAGCTTCGTTGTCATTTCCTTTGCTCGTACCGCCATGCAGATAGATTACGAGTGATGCCTTGTCTCCAGTGCCCTGAATGTCTGCTTTCCTGTATTGCAGACTTATGGTTCCATCGGAAAAGCTTTCCTTTGAAAATGTTATATCCTGGGCAAAGGTGTTGTTGCTTGAGAGAAAACTCATCAAAGAGATTAGGACTGTAAAAAGATGATGTTTCATAAGTTTTGTATTTACTGTTTAATATAGGACAAAGAAAAAGACTGTAAGTTTAATTTATATTCTAAAAATGTAGTATTTAAGTTTCAGATTTACTGTAGTATTTTAAAGGCAAATGACATATATTGATAATTTTCTGAAATATGAATGAAACACATAAGTAAAACCATCATAACAGGAGTGAAAACGCAGTGTAACATACAGCCCATACCTTTGCAGCGGAAAAAGATTTAAAGCAAAGATATGGTTTTAAAGAAGGTAAACAAGATTGTAATGACTGCTGCATTGATTGCAGCCCCTGCTGTTAACGGCATGGCGGCAGACATCGTGGGGCGGGTGACAGACCTGAAATCAAAAGAAGCTCTCATTGGAGCCACCGTACAGGTGGACGGCACTAACATCGTGGCAGCCACCGACATTGACGGAAATTTCAAGCTCACAGGACTGAAGGCAGACGGCAAGTACACGCTGACAGTAACCTATGTGGCATACAAGAATAAAAAGATTGACGGGGTTCGGGCGAGCGACCAGCCTCAGATGATTAGCGTAGCGCTGACACCCGACGAACAGACGCTGGGCGAAGTGACCGTAACCGGAGTAGCAAGGCGTAACACGGAAGCGGCTATGGTTCAAGTAGCGAAAAACAGTCCCGTCATAGTGAATAACGTTTCGGCACAGGAGATTGGAAAGACTCAGGACACCAATGCTGGCGAGGTGATCCGTCGTGTGCCGGGCGTAAGCTTGATAGACGACAAGTTTGTTATGGTGCGCGGCTTGTCGCAACGTTATAATAATGTATGGATCAACGGAGGAGCGGCGCCAAGTTCCGAGGCGGACTCAAGGGCCTTCTCCTTCGACCTTATTCCGAGCGCACAAATCGACAATATGCAGATTGTTAAAACGCCGTCGCCGGAATATCCTGCCGACTATACTGGCGGCTTCGTTCTTGTTAATACCAAGGACATCCCTACGGGAAACATTTTCCAGGTATCGGTAGGCGGAAATTGGAACACGGCAACGGTATTCAAGGATTTCTGTTATGCCAAAGGCTCCGGCACCGACTTCCTCGGTTTTGACAACGGACTGAGAAATCTCGACGGTGGATTCCGTACCGCCCTTCGCCCTATAGGAAATGGCGGAACCGATTTGCAGAATAACGGACTGAACAACGACTGGATGGTGAGGAGCATGAAACCGTGGGGCGACTTGAAACTGTCGGCTAATCTCGGCAGACGGTGGAAGTTGGGCGAGAACCAGATGGGAATGATTGCCGCCGTGAACTATACCAATGAATACCGCACGTTCGGCGATATGCAGAACAATCAGTTTGGCGTTTACGACGAGCGCAACGACCGCTCCATATATCTGAGCAACTCCCTCGACAACCAGTATAACCACAATGCGCGCCTCGGGGCAATGCTCAATCTGACGCTGCTTACGGCAAACGGCAACAACAAATTCCAGTTTAAAAACATCTTCAACCAACTCGGCAACGACCGCTACACATATCGTGAGGGTAGGGACGAACAGAGTAATCAGACACGCTCGGCAGAATATTACTACCGTAGTCGAACAACCTACAACGGACAGTTTACCGGCAAGCACACGCTGAAAGCCGACGAACTCGACTGGAGCTTGAGCTACTCTTATGCCAACCGCAACGTGCCGGACCGCCGACGCTATCTCACTAATGATGCCCTTGAAACGGGAGTGATACAGCTCACAACGGGAAACGACATTTCAAGGGAGTGGACCCGACTCGACGAGCATATCTTTTCGGCAGCCGTGAACGACAGGCATGATTTTGCTTTCGGCTCATGGAAACCAACCTTGAAACTCGGAGCATACGGCGAATACCGCACCCGCGAATACAAGACCCGCGAGTTTATCTACAACTGGGAACCGGAGAACAACACACTCCCTTCCGACTTCCGCAAGAGTGACATCCCGACTTTGCTGAGCGATGCGGCTAACTTTGGTGCCGACAAGCTCTATCTGCTCGAAGAGCCCAACCGACGTGATGACTATAAGGGGCACAACTCTCTCGGTGCGGGCTATCTGGCAGCCACGCTGCCGTTTGGAAGACTGAGCGTATATGCCGGATTGAGATATGAATACGACAAGATGGAACTTATCACCAACACCCGCGACGATCGCGAGAGTCCGCTGAGCCATTACTATAAATACAACGACCTCTTCCCTTCGGTGAATGCCACATACAAGTTTACCGACAAGCATCAGGTGCGCCTTTCTTACGGCAAGACTGTGAACCGTCCGGAATTCCGCGAGGTATCGCCATCGGTGTTCTACGACTTCGACCTTGCCGCCGACGTAAAGGGAAACACGGAGCTTACCTCATGCTATGTGCAGAACGTAGACCTGCGCTATGAGTTTTATCCTTCACGTGGCGAGATGATTTCCGTTGCCCTATTCTATAAATACTTCGATGCACCGATAGAATGGACCTACACTCTGTCGGGTGGCAACAGAATGATTTACTCTTATATGAATGCCGACCATGCCAACAACTATGGTGTGGAGGTGGACATAAAGAAGGATCTCTCGTTTATAGGTCTTCGGGGACTGAGCTGGTCGTTCAATGGTGCTCTCATCAAGAGCCGCGTGAACTTCAGTGGCGTTGCCAACCAGGAAAACCGTCCGATGCAGGGGCAGTCGCCTTATCTCGTAAACACCGGACTGTTCTACAAAAACGAGAAATGGCAGCTTGATGCCGCCCTGCTCTACAACCGTATCGGTAAGCGCATAATCGGTGTGGGGCGCAGTGAGGGAACAACGAGCGGAAACGAAACTCTCCGTGTGCCCGACAGTTATGAGATGCCTCGCGACGTGGTAGACCTGTCGCTCTCGAAGAAGTTTGGTTCTCACTGGGAACTGAAGTTCAATGTTCGCGACCTGCTCGCACAGAAAGTTTACTACAAGGAGTTTGTAAATGCCACGATGAACGACGGCTCAAACAAAAAAGTCACCCAAGTAACGCGAAGCTTCAAGCCGGGCAGAAATATCGGACTGAGCATAACTTATAATTTATAAAAAGAATTTAATTAACCAAGCTATTCACTCCCCTCTCCTTCGGGGAGGGGTAGGAGCTGCAAGGCAGCTCTGGGGGTGGGGCTTAAATTATTATTTTTATGAACAAGACAAAATTTTATGGATGCCTCGGCATCCTCGCACTTGCAGGAACAATGTTCACTGCGTGCAGCGACGATGATGACAACAATGGGAAAAACAATGCAGCAAATGCCGTATGGACTACCAACGGCGGACTGACGGCTTGCGACCACCTGCTCTTCACGGAGAGCGACAAGGCTGGAAGCAAAGACCTGAACGACAATGGCACGCAGATTGGAAACGGCGACCAGGAATTTGTATTCACAGGAAAGCAAACCCTGAAGAAGGGCACTTACATACTGAAAGGTTGGGTATATATCGCCGACGGCGCACAGCTGACCATCGAACCGGGCACCATTATCAAGGGCGACAAGGACACAAAGGCTGCTCTCATTGCTGAGCGCGGCGGCAAACTCATTGCGCAAGGCTCTGAAACTCAGCCTATCGTATTCACATCAGAGAAGGAACCGGGCAACCGCCGTCCTGGCGACTGGGGTGGAATTATCCTCTGCGGAAAGGCAAAGACGAATGCCACGGAGCAGCAGATTGAGGGCGGTCCGCGCACAAAACACGGCGGCACCGACGACAACGACAACTCTGGCGTATTGAGCTATGTGCGCATAGAGTTTGCCGGTTATCCATTTGCCACAGACCAAGAGATAAACGGTTTGACCCTTGGCTCCGTGGGCAAGCAGACAAAGATTGACCACGTGCAGGTGTCTTATTCCAACGACGATTCTTTCGAGTGGTTCGGCGGAGCGGTAGACTGCAAATACCTTATTGCCTATAAGGGATGGGACGATGACTTTGACACCGACAACGGTTTCAGCGGACACGTGCAGTACGGCCTTTCAATCCGCGACCCGAAGATTGCCGACAAGTCTATGAGTAACGGCTTCGAGAGCGACAACAACGCCAAGGGTACAAATGCCGATCCTCACACTCAGGCTGTATTCTCAAACATCACCTTCGTCGGTCCGAAGATGGGCGACAAGAATTTCGTGAACGATGCTTCTTACATCACAGCCGGTGCATACAACCCGAACAACGGTTCCGGTCTGGGTCGTTTCCAGAGTGGCATGCAGATTCGCCGCGATTCTCATCTCAGCTGCTTCAACTCAGTTGTAGTGGGCTGGCCTGTAGGTCTTATCATTGACAAGGAGCTCGGCGACTGTCAGGGCGCTGCCCAGAATGGACTGTTAAAGTTGCAGAACCTTTGGTTTGCCAACCTCGATGCCATCGGCACCGATAATAACAAAGTGCTGACAGATGCCAACAACGAGTCGTTCTCTGCCAAGTTCTTCCTGCAGCAGCCGGGCAACAAATACTCAGCAACTGCCGACGGATGGTTTGACGTAACCGGCTATCGCCCATCGGCAACAAGTCCGCTGCTCACCGCCGCCTCATTCACCGATGCCCTGCTCGCCGGTTTTGAGAAGGTGTCATATATCGGAGCCTTCGGCAATGGTACAGACTGGACTGCCAACTGGACTAACTTCGATCCGCAGAACACAAAGTATTAAAATCAGACAACTCTTTACATAAACTTCATAATCCTGCTGCCGAAAGGCAGTGGGATTTTTTAGTTTTAGCCTGTATAATTCTTAGGTTAATATATATTATCATAAGAATTATACAACTAATATATACCCGAAAGGGTATAAAAATAAAATATTGGTATTATTTTATACCCTTTCGGGTACAAATATATAGATGTTTTATTATATTTGCACCCGAAAGGGTATAAATATGGATAATGAATTATCGGCATTTGTTAAGGAAATGCGAAAGCAATTCGGTCTGACACAGGTTGACTTGGCAGAGAAGTCTGGTGTCGGGCTGAGATTTGTGCGCGAACTGGAACAGGGGAAACAGACTTTGCGACTGGATAAGGTGAACCAGGTGCTCGCCTTGTTTGGCAGACAGGTGGGTGCCGTCGAGATAAACAGAAAGGATAATGTATGAAATCAGGAAAAGTTTATATGTACGACCGTCTGGCAGGCATTCTGACAGAAGACGAGAATGGCTTTACGTTTACATACGACAGCAATTATCTGAAATCAGAAGACGCCGAGGCTATAAGTCTTACTATGCCGTTGACGGCAGAAAGTTACCACGACACTGTGCTGTTTCCTCTTTTCGACGGACTTATCCCTGAAGGATGGTTGCTCGGTATTGCCGAAAAAAGCTGGAAGATTAACCAACGCGACCGTATGTCGCTGCTCTTGGCTTGCTGCAAAGACTGCATAGGGGCTGTTAGTGTCATACCTATTGATGATGAAATTGAATGATTATGCAAAGATGCCTATATTGTTATAAGGAACTGAAAGACGGGCAAGTGGATTACCACCCTACCTGTGCAAGGAAACTGTTCGGCTCAAAGACGGCCCCAGTGCTGCCATACAAAAGGAGTCAGATAGGAGAACTGGCAAAGAGAGTAGTGCGTGCACAGACTACACTCACGGGAGTACAGGCGAAGTTGTCGCTCGATGTCAACGCGGGAGGGAAAAATGAACCTGACAGATTTACTATTGTCGGCCTTTGGGGACGCTACATACTCAAGCCACAGACTGACGCTTATCGATGTTTGCCAGAACTGGAAGACCTGACTATGCACATGGCTGAGGCAGCGAAAATTGCTGTTGTGCCACATGGACTGATAAGATTTGCAGATGGTGAACTTTGCTATATAACCAAAAGAATTGACCGCACCGCCGACGGCAGGAAGATTGCAATGGAAGACATGTGTCAGCTGTCGGAACGACTTACCGAATATAAATACAAGGGGTCTTACGAACAGATTGCCAAGCTGATAAAGAAATATTCGTCAACACCACAGCTTGACATCATCAACTATTGGGAAATAGTGGTCTTTTCATGGATTACCGGCAACTCCGACATGCATCTTAAAAACTTCTCCTTATATAAAACATTGATGGGCTATTGCCTTACCCCGGCATACGATCTCCTCGCAACTCTGATTGTTATGCCTGAGGACAACGAAGAACTTGCTCTCACGCTTAACGGAAAGAAAAGAAAGTTGCAGCGCAAGGATTTTGAGAAAGCTATGATGGCATCGGGCATCAGCGAGAAAGTTATAGGGAATATGGCACGCAAATTCAGAAGAAACCTCGCTAAATGGTTTGATTTAATCGACTGCTCTTTTCTTCCTGATGATATGAAGAAAGAATACAAGCGACTGATTATAAAGCGAGTACTTATGATTAGATGATAAGGACAACTACACCATTCCCCACCTCCCCTCATACTATCCCTCACGCTTTAAGCACCGATAATCAGGGACTTTTTAAGGTTTTTGGCGAGGGGTGATGGTAAAATAAAAAAAACTTTTCATGCAGCTTTTGCCTATTCTTAACTTACTTAATTCATGGAATAATATATATTATAGGAATATTTAGAAAAAAACATAAAAACAAAGGACAAGGTTGACTAACGTCAATTTCATGCTCTAAATTTTTTGTTTAAAAACGCAGCAAAATGAGATTCCGATAATATATAATAAATAGTCCGTTAAAATTTTCGTCAGAGTAAAGTTCCCACTCACAATTAATCGGGAATATTACTGATGGTAGTCAATATAACTAATATTGGGATTCGCTGCTGACGCAGCATAAAATTTAACGAAGTATTGATATAGAAACTTCATTAAATCGTTGCCATGAAAATTTGTTCAGTGTCATTGAACGAATTATTTTGATGGTAACAACTTATTGTGTTATAATGACTTTATTGATTTTTGACTTGGGATTGCCGATGATATTATTTTCCCACAGATACCGCGGATTTTTCCATGCGGACAGTAAGGCAATGCCACTGATGTAAGGTCGCCTACTTCATGGCTTGATTTACACAGATTCTATGATAAATTATATATAAATCTGCTCTCATCTGTGTAGTCTTGCGGTGAAGCCAGCAAACACTAAATCTGTGGGCATAGCCTGTATTTAGAAAAAATCCGTGTCATCTGTGCTATCTGTGGGAGATATTAATCATCACTCCAAATATCGGATGAGCCGCGGCAGAAAGGGAAATAATGGTATGTATTTCTGTTTTTATGGTATTGTGATTATATTGTTATTATTGCTATCTTTGCAACCGAAAACAAGAAACTAAAAATTATCGTGTAATGTATATAGAGAAGATAAAGTCGCCAGCCGACTTGAAGGGATTGGACATAGAAGCACTGAAAATAGTAGCCGACGAGACACGTGCGGCAGTCTTGAACCGTGTGAGCAAACATGGCGGACACGTAGGACCGAACCTCGGATTCGTTGAGGCTACCGTTGCCCTGCATTATGTTTTCAATGCTCCGGTAGACAAATTCGTGTTCGATGTTAGCCACCAGAGTTATCCACACAAGGTGTTGACAGGCAGAGCTTCAGGCTTTCTTGGTAATGTAGACGACATGAATGCCATTTCCGGTTATTCATCACCCGCAGAGTGTCCGGAATACGACAATTTTGAAGTGGGACACACCTCAACATCCATCAGTCTTGCCACTGGCTTGCAGAAGGCACGCGACATAAAGGGGACGAAAGAGAACATTATAGCAATAATCGGCGACGGCTCGCTTTCCGGCGGTGAGGCTTTCGAGGGACTCGATGAGGCTTCGGAGCTTGGCACGGGAATCATCATTGTGGTAAACGACAACGAGATGTCGATTGCCGAGAACCACGGTGGCATATACAAGAATCTGCGAGCTCTTCGCGAGAGCCACGGCACCTGCGAACACAACTGGTTTAAGGCATGGGGCTTTGAATATAAGTATCTGGAGGAAGGCAACGACATAGAGAAACTTATTGAAGTGTTCCGTAGCGTGAAGGATACCGACAAACCTACCGTTGTTCATATCCACACAGAGAAGGGACACGGCTTTGCACCAGCTGTGGAAAACAAGGAAGCATGGCACTGGGGTATGCCGTTTAACATCGAAGACGGCAGTCGCCCGAGGAGAAACGAAGACGGTACCGTTCCGGAAGTTGTTCAGGGAGAAAGCTACGAAGAACTGTATTCCAACTGGATGCTCCGCGAGATGAAAAAAGATGAAAAGCTTATTGCCGTAACAGCAGGAACACCGTCGGCTGCTGGCTTCACCCCGGAGAAACGCAAGGAGGCAGGCAAGCAGCATATAGATATGGGTATTGCCGAGGAACAGGCAGTGGCTATGATTTCAGGTATGGCAAAGGGTGGACTGCATCCCGTATGGACAGTATACAGCACTTTCGTGCAGCGCACTTACGACCAAATTGCCCAGGACCTCTGTATCAACTCCAATCCTGCCGTTATAAACGTGGTATGGGGTGGTGTGAACTCCATGAACGACATTACTCACATCTGTCTCTTCGACATACCGATGCTCTGCAGTATTCCTGGACTAATCTATCTCGCCCCGACAACATGCGAGGAGTATTTCGCTATGTTGCGCTGGGCTATACAGCAAGAGAAGAAACCTATTGCCATCCGCGTGCCGAGCAATGGCGTGAACCATACAACAGAAGAAGTCGATACGGATTATAGCTTCGAATCGAAGTATAAGGTGATGCACCGTGGAACGAAGGTTGCAGTGATAGCTGCCGGTTCGTTCTATCAGAAGGGAGAGAACGTGGTTCGCCTGCTTGCCGACAAGGGAATCGATGCCACTCTCGTCAATCCGCGCTATCTTAATGCCGTGGATGCCGACACTCTCGACATGCTGAAGGCAGACCATCAGCTTGTGGTTACGCTCGAAGACGGCTGCAAAGACGGAGGCTTCGGCGAGCGAATCGCTTCTTATTATGCTCCGACAGACATGAAGGTGCTTGTGGGTGGTATAAAGAAGGGACTATACGACCGCTTCGATGTTAACAAGCTCCTTTCAGACAACCGTCTGCTCGACGAACAGATTGTTGAGGATATATTGAACATATTATAATAAACAGAATCATACAGTATTCATATACTTCTCCTCCCTATTGGTTAAGAACAGGGGAGGGGAAGTCTGTGAATTCTATCTTTATCGTTATGAAGGAGATATTTTATAACTCGGTACAGGATTTCAACGACCGCTTCGGCTTTGAGACTCTACATCCTTTGGTAAGTGTAGCGCGCTTCGACAAACCTCGGAAGATTGAGGAGGCAACATACCATTATGGTCTCTATGCCTTGTTTTTGAAAGAGAATAAAGGGTGTAATCTGTCGTATGGTAGAACGAAGTATGACTTCGACGAGATGACGGTTACGAGCTTTGCTCCAGGACAGGTAATCCATGTGGAACCAAATCCGGAAGTGGAATATCCCAAGTGGACGGCGTTGGTCTTTCATCCCGACTTGCTCAGTCGCACGCAATTGGGACGGAACATCAGCCGTTATGAATTTTTCGACTATACATCCAATGAGGCTCTCCATCTTTCAACTGGCGAGATAGAGATATTCCGCGGAGTGCTCGATATGATTCAGCAAGAGCTTCACAGGAGTATCGACAAACACTCAAGGGAACTGATTGTTAGCAACATAGAATTGCTGCTGAACTATTGCTTGCGCTTCTACGACCGCCAGTTTGTTACCCGTGAGGAGATAAACCATTCGGTGGTGAAGAAGTTCTCGGAGCTTCTCGACCAATACATCGCCTCGAAAGCCGAGAAAGAAGGTCTGCCGTCTGTGGCATACTTTGCCGACAAGTGTTTCTACTCTGCAAAATATTTTGGAGAACTCGTAAAGACAGAAACTGGCAAGACCGCCAAGACATTTATCAACGACCGCTTGCTGAGAGCTGCAAAGCAGTTGCTCGATGATGAGACGCTCACCGTGGCACAGGTTAGCCAGAGGCTCGGCTTTGAATATCCGCAGCATTTCGTGAGGTTCTTCAAGTTGCATTCCGGCAAAACTCCGTCGGAGTATCGGCATACGGCATAACGCTATTTTTTTTTCCTTTCCACTTAATTTTGTTATCCTTATTTTCTTATAAGGAATATACGGCATTCATTCAGGAGGCTTTTATATAAGGATTTATAAGAAAATTACTGTTTATGAATGGGTCGTCATAGAAGAAAATATATGTTTAACAAATAATAGTATAGGAGAAAAAAGTATGAAACGAGTATTCAATCTTTTGGTAGTAGACGAGAGTGGAAGTATGAGCATCATCCAGCGCCAGGCACTGGTGGGAATAAACGAGACACTGACAACGATACAGAAAATGCAGAAGACTCACAAAAACCTGGAACAGCGCATTACACTCATCACCTTCGACAGTACACATAAGAAACTTTTCTACGACAATGTGAGTGCGCGTCATGCCCATCCTTTGACCGTAATGGATTATAATCCATGTGGTGGCACTCCGCTCTATGATGCCATTGGCATGGGAATTGCAAAGATTAATGCCTTGACAAAAGAAGGCGACAGTGTGCTGGTTACGATTATCACGGACGGGGAGGAGAACTGTAGCGAAGAATACAGTCTGAAAATGATAAAGAATCTGATTGGGAAGTTGAAGAAACAGAACTGGACCTTTACTTTCATCGGCACTGACAATCTTGATGTTGAGGGTATTGCCATGAATATGGGTATCGACAATCATCTGCAGTTCTCTGAAGATGAAGCTGGCACGAGAAAGATGTTTGCCATGGAGAATAGGGCAAGAGTGAGATTCAACAAGTGTTGTGCGGTAAATGATGTTATGGAAAGCGGACGCTATTTCAAGGATGAATAAAATTGGATAAAGAAAAAAATAAGGTTGCATGGAAGTTCGCAACCTTATTTTTTTCTATAAAGTGAAATCTTGCCTTTCGGTAAATCGTTTATATATTAGCATCATGTCATGAGGTAAATAACTTATAGCCTTGTATCTTATCTCTTGTGGAATACCATAGCGTGCCTCGGCAATTGAACCGACGATGGCTCCGATGGTGTCGCTGTCGCCACCATGAGATATGGCGAGACGTATGGCATCCTCGAAATCCTTTGATTCGGATATGATATGGAGGGATAGGGGGACGGCATCCATACAGGTCTCGTCAAATACTCCTTTGGGATAATCCTGTGTGTCGAAGTTCTCGTAATAGCTGTTGGCTATTCCTTTGAACGTGTTTAGAGCATTGTCCGTTGACAGACCGTCTTCATCTTTACCCTTACAAGAGACTTTGCTTTTGCGGAAATGCCATATGGCATGAGCCACAGCCTTTGCTCCCTTTATTCCTTCGGGATGGTTATGTGTGGGGAGTGCCGTCTTTTCAGCCTCTTCCAGAACTTGTGACAAATCATCAAAGAGCCATGCTACAGGAGATACCCGCATTGCCGATCCATTGCCGAAGCTGTTGTATGGTTGAGGATTGTCTGAATGAACCCATGCTGCGAATCTTCCGCCGTAAGCTCCCTTCGGGCTGGGATAGCGGCGACACCAGTCGTGCAAGCTTTCCTGATAGCTTCGCTTGTTTAATATCGCATCGGCAATAGCTACCGTACAGATTGTATCGTCGGTGAAGTCGCATCCTTTGCCGAATAACTCAAAGTTGTAGTCAAATGTATTGTTGAACTCATACTTCGAGCCAACAATATCGCCTATGATTGCTCCTAACATAATTATTTTATGGATGGTTTATAGTCTTTTGGTATTTCTCGTTTGTTCATACTTAGTCTTCTAAGAAATTCCATTCTTTTATTTTTTTCTTAGCCAACTGATGTCCCTCTTCATAGGCTAATGAGTAGTAGCGTTTTGCTTCAGCTAAGTTTTTCTCTACACCCCAACCTTTCTCATAAAACTCGCCACAGCGATAATGAGCATAAGGAAGTCCGCATGCTTTGTAAAGTTCAAAAGCTTTTTTATAATCAACCTCAGAACCTCCAGTTCCTTTGCGGTAGATGTCAGCCAGATTGCTTCTTGCCAAATCATTGCCTTGATCTGCAGATTTGGCAAACCAATATTTTGCAAATTCTATATTCTTTTCAACGCATATTCCGTCAATAAAGATACATCCTAAGTCGTTTTGAAGTCCGTCATCTTCAAGTTCAATATTATTAGGATCATTCTTGATCATATTCAAAACATACATAATCCCCTCTTGGGTATATCCGTAATCTTCTGGTTTAGCATTACTTTTTTGAACTAATACGAATTTTTGATAATTCTTAGGTATATCAGAATACTTATCATTTTTAGTCGTTTCCATATATTCTATATTTAAATTAATAATTAATTAAAGTTTCGGATTTAGTTTTTCCCTCCTCCATCTCCCATTAACAGGTGCGAAGCAGTTTCAATAGAAGAGTAGATTCAGTAGAAGAACTTTATGTATCAAAATATTATTTTGTCCTATACTGAATAACTTGACAGTTCAAAAACTTTAAAAAATGGAAAAAGAACGCAAGTTTTACACTAACGAAGAAAAAATATCGTTAGTAAGACAGTATTTACAGA
>DCBP01000090.1 GCA_002314055.1 Prevotella sp. UBA1104 | reverse complement strand
TCTCCATTGTCGTTTGTATAAAATAATTTTGGCTTGTTACTTATATGTTATTCTTTTTTATTTCGAGGCTAAAAATATCATCTTTCGTTTTTTGCCTATACCAAAGCTTGAAATTATTTAACAACTTTGTAACACACATGCAATAGTTATGAACAAAAACATTCTTATCTTTGCAACCGAAACAATAAACGTATATAATATATGGATATAAAGTATAAGCTGCTTGTTGTAGACGACGAGCAAGATCTCTGCGAGATTCTGAAATTCAATCTCGAAACCGAAGGATACACCGTGGACACGGCTAACTCTGCCGAGGAGGCACTCTCTATGGGAGTGGAGAAATACGACCTTCTGCTGCTCGATGTTATGATGGGCGGCATGTCGGGATTTGCTATGGCAAAAAAAATTAAGTCGGAACCACTGACCGAACATATCCCTATCATTTTCCTCACGGCAAAAGACACGGAGAATGATACCGTAACGGGCTTTAACCTCGGTGCCGACGACTATATATCCAAACCTTTCTCTATCCGCGAGGTTATTGTAAGAGTCAGGGCTGTGTTGCGACGCACTCAAGATGGCGGAACCAGGCAACAGTCTAATATAATCAACTATCAAGGACTGGAGCTTAATCTCGACAAGAAGACTGTCAGTATCGACGGCGAGGATATACCCTTCACCAAAACGGAATTTGAAATTCTTCACCTACTGCTCGACGAAAGGGGTAAGGTGTTCTCGCGCCAGGAACTTATCGACCGCATCTGGCCTAAGGATGTGCTCGTCCTCGACAGAACGGTGGATGTAAACATCACCCGACTGAGAAAGAAGATAGGACGCTTCTCAAAGTGTATCGTCACCCGTCTTGGATTCGGGTATTATTTTGATGCGTAGGGAATAGTTAATTATTTATCATTAGCATATGTCGATAGGAAAAAAATTATATTTCGGTGTAGTTGCGGTATTTCTGTTTTTTGCCGCCTCGTTCATCGTCTTCCAGCACGAACGCGAAAAGATGTATAAGATTGACGTGCTCGACACTAAGCTCCAGGACTACAACGAGCGTATGGCCGAGGTGCTGGAACTAAACAGAAACATGTCGGAGAGCAGCATCGACCGCTATGTACGAACTCATTACGAGCCGGATTTGCGTGTAACACTTATTGATATGAAAGGAAGAGTGTTCTACGACAATAAGTTCAAGAACTACGCCACTTTTGAAAACCATCTCGGAAGAGACGAGATTCGCGAAGCACTGAAAAACGGTTCGGGATACGACATCGACCGCAAGAGTTCCACTCTCGGACAGTCGTTTTTCTATTCCGCCACGAGTTTTCCGAAGCAGAATTTTATAATAAGGAGTGCCCTGCCGTATAACACGAGTCTGGCACGCATGCTCCAGACCGACCAGCATTATGTATGGTTCTCGCTCGTTGCCATGCTATTACTGACGGTGTTGCTATACCGCTTCACCCACCGGCTGGGAATGAACATACAGAAACTGCGAACCTTTGCCAACCGCGCCGACCACAACGAGAGCCTGGAGACTGAAGACCTCGTGGCTTTCCCGAACGACGAGCTGGGCGAAATTGCCGAAAAAATTATCAAGATATACAAGCGGTTGCAGCATACTAAACAGGAGCAGAACATTCTAAAACGACAGCTAACTCAGAATATCGCCCACGAGCTAAAGACTCCCGTGGCGAGTATCATGGGATACTTGGAAACCATTCTCGACAATCCTAAGATTGACGAGAAGATGAAGGAACAGTTCTTGCAGCGCTGCTATGCACAGGCACAGCGACTGTCATCGCTGCTCCGCGACATCTCTACACTAAACCGTCTCGATGATGCCTCGGAGATGCTCACCGACTTCGACGATATAGACGTGGTACAGCTCGTAGATAACATCCAGCGGGAAACGGCACTGCAAATGGAAGAGAACAAAATGAACTTTGTATGCAGTCTGCCCGAAAGCTTGAAGATACGAGGAAACCAGTCGCTGATATATAGCGTGTTCCGCAATCTAACCGACAATGCCATTGCATACGCCGGACAGGGAACAACAATAACGCTGAGCGCAAGGGACGAAGGCGACAAATGGCATTTTACTTTCAGCGACAACGGTGTGGGAGTGCCACACGAGCATCTTGCCCGACTTTTCGAGCGATTCTACCGTGTGGACAAGGGCAGAAGCCGCAAGATGGGAGGAACAGGACTCGGACTTGCCATCGTAAAGAATGCCGTGTTGCTGCATGGAGGCACAATAAGCGTAAAGAACGGCGACAACGGAGGACTGGTGTTTGATTTCACACTAAAGAAATAGACAAAAGAAAAATTCAGCTTTCTTAACTTTTCTTTTGTCCTTTCAATATATTTTATTACTTTTGCACCCAATATTTCATTCAGGATATGGGCAGTTCTGCCGGAGACAGCAGAACTGCCTTTTTTATTTTTCCACAGTAATAAAGTAAAATGAACAGTACATTAGATTTCAGACCACAGTTGTTTTCAACACTCAAGAACTACAACAAGAAGACTTTCATGTCTGACCTCATGGCGGGAATAATAGTAGGCATCGTGGCACTTCCACTCGCCATAGCCTTCGGTATCGCCTCTGGCGTAACTCCAGAAAAAGGAATCATCACGGCTATCGTTGCCGGATTCATCATCTCGTTGCTCGGCGGCAGCAAGGTGCAGATAGGCGGACCAACCGGAGCTTTCATCATTATCATCTATGGCATCATACAGCAGTATGGCTTCGAGGGACTGACAATTGCCACTCTCATGGCTGGCGCATTCCTCATCCTCTTCGGAGTGTTGCATCTCGGAACAATCATAAAATTCATTCCCTACCCTATCGTTGTGGGATTTACGAGCGGAATTGCCGTTACAATCTTCACAACACAGATAAAAGACCTCTTCGGACTTTCTATCGACAAGGTGCCGAGCGATTTCGTTGAGAAATGGTGGTGTTATATTACTAATTTCAACACCATAGACTGGTGGTGTGCCGCTGTCGGCATTCTCAGTGTGGCGATAATTGCCATCACCCCGAAATTCAGCAAGAAAATCCCCGGGTCTCTTGTTGCAATCATCGTAATGACCGTAGCCGCACTGCTACTGAAGCAGTTTGCCGGAGTTACTACAATCGAGACCATCGGCGACCGTTTCTCCGTTAGTAACGCCATCCCTGAGGCCCACATGCCGGAACTGACATGGGAGACGATAAAGAGCCTTGTCGCCCCGGCATTGACCATTGCCGTGCTCGGTGCCATAGAGTCGCTACTCTCGGCAACAGTGGCCGACGGTGTTATCGGCGACCACCACAATTCCAATACCGAACTTATCGCACAAGGTGTGGCCAACCTCGCCTCGCCGCTGTTTGGCGGAATACCGGCAACGGGAGCCATCGCCCGTACCATGACGAATATCAACAACGGCGGAAAGACTCCAATTGCGGGCATCATCCATGCCGTAGTGCTTATGCTTATCTTCCTCTTCTTCATGCCTCTCGCCAAGTATATCCCTATGGCTTGTCTTGCCGGAGTCCTCGTAATCGTGTCATACGGAATGTGCGGATGGCGCTCCTTCCTCGCCTTGATGAAAAACCCGAAGAGCGACGTGTCGGTATTGCTTATAACTTTCTTCCTGACTATCATCTTCGACCTTACCGTGGCTATCGAGGTAGGACTGATTATCGCCTGTCTGCTGTTCATGAAACGAATGTCGGAGACTACCGACGTGAAGCTTATCATGGATGAGATTAACGAGGAGAGCGACATGATAAAGGGAAACCTTGAGCATCTTACTATTCCAAAGGGTGTTGAGGTGTATGAGATTAACGGACCGTATTTCTTCGGTGCCGGCAACCGTTTCGAGGAAATAATGGCAGCTTTTGGCGACCGCCCGAAGGTTCGCATCATCCGAATGAGAAAGGTGCCGTTTGTCGATTCCACAGGTATCCACAACCTTACCAACCTCTGTGCTATGAGCAAGAAGGAGGGTATTCAGGTTGTCCTCTCCGGTGTTAACCCCAGTGTTCATGCAGCCCTTGAAAAGGCTGGCTTCTACGACTCTGTCGGCAAGGAGAATATCTGCAGCCATATCAACATTGCACTTGAAAGGGCCAAGGAGATTGTTGGCGAAGTTTAACCTATATGAATTAAACAGGTAAAACGACAAAGCTAATAAGAATAGGACTATAATAAATTAAAAATTTTTTTTCATGCTTTTTACCCTCACACCCTCACACATTCACTATAACTCTCTGAATAACAAACTATTGAATGTGTGAGGGTAAGTGTGAGGGTAGAATTTTACCCCTCACACCCCTCACCCATCACGATTCCCCTCACCTTTCTCATTTTTTATACAAGTGGTAGGAAACGAAATAGACAAAGCCGGGGTTCTTCATCAATTTAGGTGGTATTTTTAGACGAAAACCTACAAAACGACATCGGGAGATAAACATAAAAAACAAAGGAAATCAATCTTTTGTAAGATACAATTAAAACAGAGTGTAAGAAAATACTGCAATTCTTGTCTTTACAAGATAGATATATCTTAATTATACAATGTTTTAAGGGTTGTAAAATGATTGTCCTTTGTTTTTTATGTTTATCGCCCGAAACAAGTAAAAATGCCGAAGGCATTGGCGTTGTGTCGGCATATTTCTGTCGAGAACTCGTTCTCGTAAAGAAATATGACAACACAGCGGCTACCCCGAGGAACGAGGGGGGGGTACTTGGTTCGGGGGTTTTATTGTATTTGTCTAAAAAATTCTATCTAACTTCAAATAATATACATTCTGAATATATTATCATATGAATAATACAGGATAGGTTTTCGTCTAAAATTCTTACCACCTAAATTGACGAAGAACCAAAGCCGGTCTTGAAATTCCTGTTGGCAGTAACACAGAACCTCTATTACAACAATTACCTCAGTTAAACAATAGTGGCAACAAAAGTGCTGCTATGCTGCACCAAAGGTGCAACATAGAAATACCGACAGCGTTTGATAAAAACGACAATAACAGACAATCCTTGACAATCGGCTATATCCCAAACTTCAATAATAAATATCCATTCTCAAAAAAAATAGGACAAAAATCATTTCCTACAAGTTGTGTTATGATTATTTGCAGTATCTTTGCCAAAGATAATGCAAATCGAGAGAAGAACGAAATGAATTCATTCATTTCTTATTCCGAGATGCAGCTTATCTTATACAGAAAACACTAATAAAAACAAAAACATATTATGAAAAGTATTCTTGAAGGACGTCAGGGCTTGAGAACTGAAGTTGAGAAAATAGCAGAAGTTGCCGGATATCTGTGGCAGAACGGATGGGCCGAGCGTAATGGCGGAAACATCACAGTAAACGTAACAGAGTTTGTTGACGACGAGATTAAGGCAATGCCGGCAATCAGCGACGTAAAGCAGATTGGAGTAACTCTTCCTGCTCTGAAAGGTTGCTACTTCTACTGCAAGGGAACAGGCAAGCGCATGCGCGACCTGGCACGCCGCCCGATGGACAACGGTAGCGTGATACGTATCCTCGACGACTGCGCCAGCTATGTAATCATTGCCGACAATGCCGTGATGCCTACAAGTGAGCTGCCATCACACCTTACCGTTCATGCACACCTCATCGAAACCGGTTCTGCATATAAGGCAACGGTTCATACTCATCCTATTGAGCTCGTGGCAATGAGCCATAACCGCAAATTCTTGGCTAAGGATGTGCTTACTAATATTTTGTGGAGCATGATTCCTGAAACAAAGGCATTCTGTCCGTTAGGTCTCGGTGTGGTACCTTACGAGCTGCCGGGCTCTAACACTCTTGCCGACGCTACACTGAAGGAACTTGAGGACTATGATGTTGTACTGTGGGAGAAGCATGGTGTATTTGCCAAAGGACTTGACGTGATGGATGCTTTCGACCAGATTGACGTGCTCTCGAAGAGTGCCAAGATATATATCGACTCTAAATGCATGGGCTTCGAACCGGAAGGTATGAGTCAGGAGCAGATGGCTGAGATGACAGAAGCTTTCAATCTGCCTAAGTAAAACTGCTGAAGTTTCATTTCCTACCGAGAAAGACTGTCTTTCGGGGCTTAGGAATGGATACGATATAAAAAAAAGCGGACTGTAGCCACCACTTGATGGCTCAGTCCGCTTACTTTATTTCACAACCTTAACCGTCTTTGTCTCACCGTCGGCATAAGTGGTAGTCTGGAGATAGACGCCATGCGATGGACGGGAAATGCGAGCTCCATTGAGGTCGGTATAGCTGACGCTCTTTATAGCCTTGCCCTCGGCAGCAGCATTGTCGATACCGGTAGTAACAGATTTTTCTGCCAGCTCCGACTCAAGACGCTGATCGCCGTCAACATATATTGCTTTCACTCCGAGTTTGGTGTAGTCCTTGTAAACAAAGATAGTTTGCTCACCATTGTCGGCAATAAAGTCAAGTCCCTGACTGCCCGACCAGTTTCTGTAACTGTCGGTAAAAGCATAAGGAACATCGGTTATATCGTTTTTGATATAAGCATAAAGCGAAGTCGGGAAGGTGTACAGTTCGTCGTCAAGATAGATATTATAGTATATATTATCCTGGTTGAGCTGTTTGCCACTAACAGAATTCGTAGTTAGTTTATATACGAAAACGCCATAATTGCCACTCTCGTATCCGACAGGCTTACACTGTAGAATCACAGGCTTTGCAGGAGCTTCAACAGTGTAGCTCACCTTACTTAGCGACGGGGCAACAAACATTTCGAGTGCAGAAAGACCGGTATTACCAAGGTTTACAAGAATCGCCTTGTCGGCAGAAAGAGAACCGGTAGTCGAATTGTACGTGAAATCAAGCGACGACAATACCTGATATGAGTCTGCATCAAACGGAATCATATAGGCATGCGACGCATTGGCATGCACACCAAGATACTGCATCGGGAACGATGCCTTGTTTCCGTTCAACGTACCCTTCACCCAGAACCCTGGGTCGTAGATATCACCGATATATATATCCGTGCCGTCAACAACAACCCTTGTCGATGCAGTCTTTACATTACCCTCGGCATTGTAATACGTCATGCGGTAAGTTTCAGCCTTAGTCTCATCTGCCGGTTTCGCTGCAACATCAGTCATCACGCTATATACAGCCTCTGACGCACCATAGCCCATCCACTCGCTTTTCTCGTTAAGCATTCCGATGAGGTCGGAGGTGTTCTCTTGGGAAAGCTTACTGCCGTCCCACTTAAATTTCACGCTCTGTGTAGTCTCGTCGATACCGATATTGCCGTTGGCGATAATCATCTTCCATGCATAGCCGGTAACGCCGCCCTTATTGTATATCATCTGCGGAAACTTAAACTCGGCAGTACCGTCGGCACTAAGGTCACCTTCGAGCCATGTTCCGGGCGCAAGTTTTATGAAAGGGTCTTTCATGTAAATCTTCTTGCCGTCGGCAGAGACAACCACGTTGCCCACATATCCGTCGTACGTACGGTTAAAGGCAGCTCCGCCGTATTCCACGTATACATTTGCCGAATGATACATGTCCTTATACAGTGTTCCTTCGGGAGTAGAACTGATTAAGGTTTCGGCAGAAGGCAGTTCTGTCGATGCTGCAACAACAGCTTTTGGTGTAGCAGACTGTCCTGTCGCCTGCGCCCATAATGCCGATGAGGTCATGGCAAGGGCAATCAAAGTGTAGATTTTCTTCATAATTATATTTGTTTTTCTCTTGGTTTTATAATATGAAAGCCGAGAGCTGTCGGCATTACGCTGCAACTCCCGGCTATATTCTTGCTTTCTCAATACGCCATAATTATTTTATAATCTTTACGGTAGAAGTCTTGCCGTTGGCATACTCCACGGTCTTCATGTAGATACCCTTCAGAGGCTCCGACACCTTGCGACCGCTAAGATCATGGTAAACAACGCTTTTTACAGTGCCATTGTCGGCAGCAGTGGCAGAAATGCCGGTTGTAGTATTGCCTGTAGTTACATCATAGGTAACAGTAGGCGACTCATACTTAGCGCCTGTCTCGTTGTCGATATACATAGCTTTTAAGCCAACGGTATTGAAGCTGTTGTAGAAATAGATATACTGCATACCGTTGTACACTGCGAAGTCATAGCCTATAGCTCCCGAACTCTGCTGCGTATAATAGTCGTAGAATCCGAAAGGAATATCAGTCAGAGATGCTGAAAGAGCCTGATATGTAGGATATGAGAAAGTGGTAAGCTTTCCGTCAAGATATACATTATAATATTATATTGTCGGAGTTCAACTCCTGTCCGTCGTCAGTTTTAGTATTAAGCTGATAAGCCATGGCACCGACGTTTGAACCCTCCTCTGCCCCATAAGGCATCACGCTTACGATAACCGGAGTAGCCGGAGCGGCAACAACGAAATGAGCATCGGTAAGCGTAGGGTTCATCCATACCTCAATAAGTGCTGCATATTTCTTGCCCTGGTTAACGGCAAGAATCTGCGAAGACGTCAGAGTACCGGCAGCTTTGTCGTAGTCGAATTCCATGCTGTTGACAGACTGGTATGTCTGCGAGTCGAACACCAAGAAATACTCATGGTTGGCATAGCTGATCTTCTCGCTGCCGAGATACTGTTCAGTCGGGAAAGTAACTTTACTGCCGTTTATAGTTCCCTTGATCCAGTAGTTGTTATAGAACTTGCCGAGATAAATATCGTTGCCGTCGATTGCAACGCTCACGTTTTTCTGCATATCCGTCTTGGTATAATAGTCGGTATATGCCATCTTGTATGTCGTGCTCTGTATGCCAGCCGGTAGGGTAACCGGTTTTTCCGTCATCACGCTGATAACATTGTCGGACGAGCCATAGCCACTGAACTTACCATCTGCATCACCCATAGAGATACACTCCTTTGGAGTCTGCTGCTTCAACGTCGTTCCGTCCCAAGTAAACTTCACGGTCTGTGTTGCAGCGAGCGGCACCTTGTAATTCTCCATGTCAACATCGCTGTTCCATGCATAGTATGTAATCTCCGGGATATCCATTGCCTCGTTTGCTTCCTGGTGGTAGATAACCTGTGGGAAGTTGAAGCTTACAATACCGTCCTCACCGATGTCGCCAACAATCCATCCAGTATCCATCACTCCCATCGGGTTGCCGATATACAGCTTCTTGCCGTCTTTTGACACTACGATATCGGTAGCCATACCGTCGTATTCCTTGCGGTAACCATTGTTGAATGCTGTACACTCACGATACATTGCCTTGTAGAGTGTACCCTCAGGCTGCTCGCTGATTATCTGCGAAGCATCAGGGAGAGTCGATGCTTTGGCAATAGTTTTTGCGGTGGCAGAGAACGTCTGTGCGGAGGTGGCATACGAGTTTACCTTGGCAAACGGCATAGTGCCGTCAGCCTTTGTCTGTGCCCATGTCGTTGCTGCAGCAAGAGCAAGGGCAATCACGAAGTAGAATCTTTTCATTAACTTATAGTCTTTCTCTTTATTTATAATTTCAGGTGCAAATATATACAAAATATTGTTGCAAAACGAACAATAGCGACAGAATGTTTCGCTTTTTACTTATTTAACACTATATTGCATATCACTTTTACACTTATTTTAGCGCATTGCCTCACGGTATTCGCTTGGTTTGCATCCTACTTTCATCTTGAATTTGCTCGAGAAATAGTCTGGTGAATCAAAATTTAGCTGATAGGCTATCTCCTTTATGCTGATATTTGTTGTAGAGAGTAATTCCTTAGCCTTCTGCAGTCGCAGTTCCTGCTGATAGAGGGCGGGCGACACTCCGGCAAACTCCTTGAAAAGCTTGCGGAAGTTGGAATATCCCATGCCAAGCTGCTCGGCAATCTCCTGTATCGTGATGCGGCTCTCTATTTTCTCGCGGATAATCAGGCGCGCCTTGTTGATGATGTCAACCTTTGCACGGTCGCGGTTAAGTATAATGTTCCTCTCCTTGGCATACATCACTCCGATAAGATTATTCACTATTCCGGCAAGAACCTGTTGAGAATATGCAGCTTCCTCGCGGGCTGCCTTCATTGCTCCGTCATAGAGCTGGATTATTTCCGGGCAATATCCCACGTGGTATATTGGGTTCTCGGGCGAAAGGAAACCGTATTTCACGCGATCGTCCATATTCCTGCCCTTATAGCCTATCCAATAGCTCTTCCAACAAGATTCGGGCAGAGGATGATAGGTATGCCATTCACTGGGAAAGAGAAGGAAGATATCACCAGACTTGATAGGATGATTTTTTACATGTTCTGAAGAGAACACCCCTTCGCCCTCCACGATATACAGCATCTGATATTCATCCAACGTACGCCCCTTATCCACATCGAAATAATAGCCTCCGGCATGTCCCGGTGTAGGATAGTGTTCGCCGGGCAACAGTTCATCGTAGCCTACCGTACTGACGGTAAGTCCCCACATGGCATCACGTTCTGTAGCTACAAGATATTTACTTTCCTGCATAGTGCTTTATCTTTTATTTATACTACTTTGTCTTTTTATCTATACGATATTGCAGATGTCGCATCGGATGACCGCCCCAAACGGCATCACCGACATATTCGAACCCTATGCCTTTGTAAAGGCGTTCGGCATTTGGATTTCCCTTGTCCACGAGGAGTCCGGCAGCCGGAAGATTCATCTTGCGAGCCTTTTCTATTGATGCTCTCAGCAAGGCAGAGGCTACTCCCTTGCCCCGGTATTGCGGATAGACGGCAAGACTGTCGAGATAGAGTTCTCCCTTTTGTGTCTCGTCGTCCATATTGCTGAAATCCCTGCCGAAGTCGTTAAATGCGGCATTTATGAAGGCTTGGCGCAGGGTATGGAGCAAAGCTCCGTCGTATGATACGCAGGCTCCCATAACTTTTCCGTCGTCAGCCACGGCGACGAGGGTGTTGCGATAACTGTATTGCGAATTGTCTGCCTCAACAAGACGAATCATTGTCTTTCGGAAGTCATCGAGCGTTTGTCCGTTGCCGGTATAGTAAAGGCAACATTCGTCAGTCATTGCCATCATTATTAGATTGGCAATTTCTTCTGTCTGTTCTTTCTTTGCTGCGTATATCTTCATCGTTTAGTAGTTTTTCCCTTGGAAATGATAATGCAAAAATAATAAATATAAACCATCTGACAAAATTATTGACGGGAATTAGGGCAAAACAGGATAGCTGAACGGGAGAAGCGTTTAGGCGAAACGCCAAAAGGGTTGCATAGAATCCAAAAACGTAAACAGACACGTTCTGCTGCACTGACGGGCGGAAATATTACCCATTAAAACTGCCAACATGTTAAAAACACATTACATCTGAAATATTTATTAATAAATAGGTGGCAGTATTAAACATTATTTGTATTTTTGTAGCACGATTTACTAATAAAAACAAAAAGTTAAATTTTTATTTATGAAGAATCATCTAAAACATCTCCTTCTGGTAGCAGTGCTCGCCATGGTTGGCACAGTATCTGCAGTTGCTCAGTCAACACTCAGAGGAAAGGTAGTTGATGCGGAAACCGGCGAACCTCTTATCGGTGCAACAGTCTCCGTAGGTGGAATCAATGCGGCAACCGATATCGACGGTGTCTTTGTTGTAAAGGGTGTAAAACCTGATGCTCCGGTACAGATACAGTACATCGGATTCAAGACAAAGACGGTGAAGCCTTCGCCACGAAGCAAGGGCGAACTCGGCACAGTAAAGCTTGAAACCGACGGCAGAACGCTTAGCGATGTCATTGTAACATCACAGATTGCCGTGGCACGCAAGACTCCTGTGGCTGTATCATCAGTACCAATGTCGTTTATCGAAGAGAAAATCGGAACACAGGAATTCCCGGAGATTCTGAAGTCTACACCTGGCGTTCATGCCAACAAAGAGGGTGGCGGCTACGGCGACTCGGAGATTTACATGCGTGGTTTCGACAATACCAATATAGCCGTGATGGTGAACGGTGTGCCGATGAACGACATGGAGAACCAGAACGTTTACTGGTCTAACTGGGCTGGACTGACCGACGTTACCCGCACCATGCAGACCCAACGCGGACTGGGAGCCTCTAAGGTTTCATCACCTTCTGTAGGTGGTACTATCAACATCATAACAAAGGCTCTCGAGGCAAAGAAAGGTGGATCGATATACTATGCCATGGGCAACGACAACATGAACAAGGTGATGTTTACCGTTTCTACCGGTATGTCGAAGAGCGGATGGGCAATGACTCTGCTCGGATCAAAGACATGGGGCGACGGATATGCCCTGGGCACTGACTTCACGGGATATACATACTTCCTGAACATTGCCAAGCGCATCAACGACCAGCACCAGCTGTCGTTCACTGCTTTCGGCGCACCTCAGGAGCACTACCAGCGCAAGGGTGCGCTGACTCTTGCCGACTGGAAGATGACGGAGCAAGTTTGGGGTATCACTGACCATAAATACAACTCTTCCTACGGTTTCGACAAAAACGGACAGCGCAAGACTGCCGAATACAACGTTTACCACAAGCCACAGTTCAGCCTGAACCACCAGTGGCAGATAAACGACAAGTCGTCGCTCAGCACCGTTTTGTATATGTCTATCGGTCGCGGATACGGATACAGCGGACAGGGTAACGGCACTTACGGATACTCTTACACCGACTGGTATGGAGCAAACTACGGAGTTTTGCAGACCAAGTTCCGCAACGCAGACGGAACCTTCGACTACGGCGCAATACAGGACATCAACGAGCAGAGCGAACACGGATCAATGCTCGTAATGGGCAAGCTGAAGAACTACCATAACTGGTACGGACTGGTTTCTACATACAACACCAAGCTCGGCAACAACTTCGACTTCTACGGCGGTATTGACTTCCGCGCATACAAGGGCGTGCACACTAACGAGATTATCGACCTCTATAACGGTAAATACTATATAGACTCTTCGCGCCAGAACGCAAAGGCCGAAAACAATGTGAATGCCTCTAACCCAGACTGGGTAAACCAGAAACTGGGTGTAGGCGACGTGATGTACCGCGACTACGACGGACACGTGATTCAGGAGGGTGCCTTCTTCCAAACCGAATATTCGAAGAACAACCTCTCGGCTTTCATCGCCGGATCGCTATCGAACACTTCTTACTGGCGCTACGACCGCCTCTACTACGACAAGGACCACGCCAAGTCGAAGACTAAGAGCTACATCGGCGGAACTATCAAGGGCGGTGTGAACTATAATTTCAACGAGCACCACAATGCTTTCTTCAACATGGGCTACATAAGCCGCGCTCCTAAGTTCAGCACAGGCGTGTTCCTCACTTCTTCTACGAGCAACGTTACTAACCCGGATGCACGCAACGAAAAAGTCCTCTCGTTCGAACTCGGCTACGGCTACCGCACAAAGTGGCTGCAGGTGAACATGAACGCTTACTGGACAAAGTGGATGGACAAGACGATGGCTAAGCAGGTGTCTGTAGGAACTGCACAGGTAGACGGATATATCAACATGACTGGTGTTGACGCTCGCCACCAGGGTATCGAACTCGAGGTTAAGGCAAGTCCGCTATACTGGCTCGACCTCAACGGAATGTTCTCTATCGGCGACTGGCAGTGGGACAGCAACGCAAAGGGATATGTATATGATGCCAACGGGCAGCCGCTTACTAAAGACGGCGAAGTGGCAAGCGGCGTTATGGCAGAAGACCACCAGTGGGCGGCTATCAAGCTGAAGGGCATCCGCGTGGGCGGTTCTGCACAGACCACTGCTGCTCTCGGCGCTACGGTGAAGATTGGCAAGCAGATTCGTATCGGTGCCGACTGGACTCTGTATGCCCGCAACTATGCTTACTATCAGATTAGCGCAAGCAATCTGTCGCTTGGCAAGGAAACGACAGTTGCCGACCCTTGGAAGGCCCCTACCGCAAGTCAGGTGGACCTGAACGCATCATACAAGTTCAAGATTGCCGGACTGAACGCTACAATCTCCGGAAATGTGAACAACCTCTTCGACTACCAGTATCTCGGCAAGGTTTGGAACCCTCGTTCTGGCGCTGCCAACAAGGATAATATATATGGTTTCTATGCCTTCGGACGCACTTTCAGCACAAGACTGAAGGTTAATTTCTAATCACACCTATTAATATATAAGAATATCGATTATGAAAAAGATATATTTATTGTCGGCTGTTGCTCTCATGGGACTTGCCTCTTGTGATGACTTTGACGACCAGTTTCATCTCGGCAACCAGATTGGCGACGTGAAGAACGCAGCCATCGAACTTACCGATGCCGACTATTCTACGATTGCCAACCTTTCTGCCAACAAGGAGCTTGCAGCAAAGCTTGACGCCGAATCCGGCACGACGGCATATACCGAAGCCTTGCAGAAATTGCCGAACCAGAAGTATTTCGGCACCATGATTACTGCCGACCGTTTTCTGCCGGCATTCCTGCAAAACAAATACCCGGAGTCAGACATTAACTCTACGTTCAAGGTAACATACAACGAGTATTGCGGAAAGTCGGAGTATCTCGCCGACTTCAACAATCTCGCAGGAGAATACACTCTGACCGCAGACGACTACAATACCGCATGGGAAGGCAAATCATCAGCGACTTACCTCACTCCTGCCACTATCGGCAAGATGCAGACTATACTCGACAATGCCCTGCCAGATGCTGAGGAGGGCTATCTATATGCTGTCAACTATGCTTATCAAGAGTTTGAACCTGCCGGCGGCAGCGACACTCCGGAGGAAAGCTACACGAAGATTTCCGACGTGGTAGCTAATACCGATGGCGGAGAGTATACAGTGAAGGGTATCGTATGTGCCGTGTATGCACGCGGCTTTCTCTTGACCGACAAGACGGGATACATTCTTGTCTACAAGACAAGCGACGTGAAGATTGGTGACGAGGTAACCGTTGCCGGAACTACATCACAGTATGCCGGACTGATGCAGTATTCCAATGCTGCCGAGGTGACCTTGACTAAGGCAGGCAAGGAGCCAAACTATAAGCAGCCTAATCCTACAGCCTTGACTGCTGCCGACATAGATGCCTATGTCAATGCGCCATACGTGAAATACGTTACATATACCGGCAAACTGACCATCAACGGCACATACTATAATGTTGCCGTAGACGGAGCCACCGTACAGGGCAGTCTGTCGTATGTTCCGGAAGGAATGGTAGACGCTTCGCTCAATGGTCAGAACGTTATCGTATACGGCTATACCATCGGTGCACCAAACAACAAGAAGTATGTAAATACCATGGTAACCAACGTTATTTCTGCTACCAATTCAGCAAAGGCCAAGGCAAGAGCTGCCCGCGCAGCATCAAACGGGGCAAACAAAACGGTGGTATACCAGTATGTGGAAGGAAAGTGGAAAATATATTCTACCGACGGAGCAAAGGTAATTGCAGCCCAACCGGAATGGTACAACATGATTGGAGCCAATACTGTTGCCAAACCTAACAACTACTTCCCTACCCTCTTGCAGCGCGAATATCCGTTTGCTGAGGACGGACAGAAGGTTGCCGTGGTTTACCGCAAGTCTTCGTCTGCACTGGCTGTTGCAGAATACACATTCAGCGCAACCGAGGGATGGGCAGAGTCAAAAGAGTACAAGAAGGAAAGTTCTACATTCGCCAAGACAGAAAACGGATTCGAGGAGCAGATAAGCACATATCTCAACAGCACGCTCTGTGGCGACGAGGGCGGATTCACAATATACAACGTGAACCTGAACACTCTGAACTATGTATGGCAGAACACGACATCCTATGGATGGAAGGCTTCAGCATACGCCAACAAGACAAACACGGCTTCAGAGAGCTGGCTCGTTTCTCCGGCTCTCAACATGAAGAAAGGCAAGAATCCGGAGTTGATGTTCGACGAGGCTATGAATTACCTCGGCTCCAACAATATCGAAGACTTCCTCTCTGTCAAGGTTTCCACAAACTTCGACGGCAATGACGTAAATGCTGCTACATGGGAGACGCTTAACATCACGGGCAGAACAGACGGTGCGTCATGGACTTTCTACACTGTAGACCCGGTATCCCTATCGCAATTCGTTGGAAAGACAGTCCACATCGCATTTGTATACAAGAGCACTGACGCTGTGGCTCCTACTTACGAGTTCAAGAACATCATAGTAAGAGAAAAAGAAGTGGCTGAATAAACTCAGTTTCACTGAATAGCAAAAAAAAGATGCGCCCCTCAAATGGAGCGCATCTTTTTTTGATATATATCCTCAGACTATTCCTTTTCATCCGTCTGCGTCTTTGGCCAGTTTACGAGGAAGAGCTTCTCCGTGGCACGGGTAAAGGCCGTATAGAGCCAGTGGATATAATCGGGAGTAAGCATATCGTCGGTCATGTATCCCTGGTCGAGATAAACATGTGCCCACTGTCCACCCTGCGCCTTATGGCAGGTTACGGCATAGGCGAACTTCACTTGCAAGGCATTATAGTATTTGTCTTCACGCACATGCTTCATGCGATCTGCCTTCAGCGGGATGTCGCCATAGTCGGCAAGCACGCCATTGAAGAGCTGTTCGCTCTGCTCATGGGTGAGCGACGGAGCTTCCGACTGCAGGGAATCGAGTATGACCGTGGCGTCAAGTTCATAATTATCGTAGTCGGGAAACTCAAGCGACAAGTCGGCAAAGCGGAAACCATAAAGCTCCTGAACGTTGCGCACACGGCGCACCTTGGCACGGTCGCCGTTTGCAATAAAAGAGAATGAAGAAGCCTCAGGTTCAGCCCACTCCGGCTCCCTCAAGGGGGAGAGAGGCTGGACTGAAATATTTTGAGAGAGAGGCTTTTTATTTGAGAACTGGGAGAACTGAGAGTTATGGGAGAACTGAGAGTTATGAGAGGAATGGGAGTTCCGTGTTATCCAATGATAATTGTTTCTCACCACCATGAGCATATCGCCCGGTGTAAGTTCCTCCTCCCTGCCAAGCACCATATTTCTTATACCATTATTATATATATTGGCGCGTTTGTTACTTCTTGTAACCACCATCGTCTCATCTTCTCCCACCTCGCTGTAGCTGCTGGCAAGACACTCTATAAGTTCGTCGCCCGGTACCATAATGATATCGGCAAAGCCCTTGAAACGGATTCGCGGCAACTGCGTTATCTCGTCGTGAGTTATCATTTGCCGGATAACGTTGGCATTATAAAGGATACCGGAGTCGGCAGCCTGGCGCAACACCTCGTTCATCTCTACAGAAAACATCTCAAGTCCGTAAGCCACGGCAACAACGTCGCCCATCAATGCCGGCGACTCTTCCTCCCCGACAGGCGGCAATTGTGCACGGTCGCCTACAAGCATCAACCGACAGTTCTCGCCAGAATAAACATATTCCATAAGGTCATCGAGCAGACAGCCACTACCAAACTGTCCACCGCCTGAGGCAAGCGAATCATTGGCAATCATCGAAGCCTCATCAACAACAAATAGAGTGTCGCGCTGCTTATTGAAATTAAGGTTAAAGCCAGTCATGTCGCCAGTAAAAGTCTTCTGCCGGTAAATTCTGCGATGTATGGTGAAAGCCGGCATTCCGGCATTCAAAGAAAGCACCTTGGCAGCACGTCCCGTTGGAGCAAGCAACACTACCTTTTGCCGGAGCGACACAAGAGCCTTAATCATTGCAGACGAAACGGACGTCTTTCCCGTTCCGGCAGACCCACAAAGAATCATAGCCGGACGATCTGCACGGCTTGCCATAAACTGGCAAAAAGTTCGGATTGCCTGATTCTGTTCTGTTGTTGGTGCGAAGCCGAAATGAGTTACTATTATACCATAAAACTCATCTAACGTCATAATTCTATCCCTCCTTGATAATCCAGTCGCTGATGGTGCGCTGTTCGCTGGAGAAGTTCACACCGATTTTATACAGTCGTTTGCCGTCGGCAGAATACGGTATGAGATATCCCTTGTCGTCAATCTGCTTTATTGCCTCCTCCGACGAACCGTCGTATTTCAGTTCAAACACGAATACGGAATCCGGCATATACACCACGGCATCGGCTCTGCCCACGGAACTGTCTTCCTCCACCCGCATATAAGCCCCCATGAGATTGAATATCAGATAGAACACGGTTTGGAAGTCGCGCTCGTTCTTGTTGCTCAATCTGTTGGATATTCCGGCAAGATAAGCCTTCAGACGTTTCATCGCGCCATCGATATCATGGTCGTAAAGCATTTCGAGGAAATCACCCACCAAACTGCTATTGTCAAGCTGTATTGGCGACAGATAGTTTGGAGCCAAATTCTTCAGCATTCCAATCTTAACCTCCTTGTTGGGATATTCAAGAGTGTAACGTCGAAGCATTGGATTGAATTTCTTTATCGTGAGATAACCGCTTTGATAGAGCAACGGAAGAGGCGACACCATCTGCTCTGGCGACACGTCGAAATCATCCACATCGCAACTCTTCTTTTCTATATCCATAACATTGACATGATATTTCTGAAGAGTCTTGATAAGGTAGCTCGGAGTACCGGAGCCAAACCAATATGGGGCTATATCCTTTGCATTCAAGGCTTTTACCAAACTGAACGGATTAAACACATCCTCGGAATTTTTGCTGAAATGATAGCCATCATAATATCTCTGCAATTCGGCAAGACAATCTTCGTACGACATGCCGAGAGCCTCGCCAAGAGCCTCAACATCGGGTTTCATCACTGTGGTAAGTTCCGTCATGCTTATGCCGCAGATGGCTGAGTACTGGTCGAACATGCTGATGTTGTCGAGATTATTCAGCTCGCTGAAGATGCTGAGTTGTGAGAATTTCGTGATGCCTGTGATGAATACGAATTCAAGATAAGGGTCGAGCTTCTTTATCGGACTGTAGAAGTTCTGCATAGCGAGACGCAAGGGCTTGAGATTTTCCTTCTCGTGGACTACGTCAAGCAACGGGGCATCATATTCGTCGATGATTATCACCACCTTCTGACCGGTCTGCTTGTAGGCTCTCTTCACGATACCGTCCAGACGGTCGTTAGGATGTTTTTCCCTCTCATTCCTGCCATATATATCCTCAAACTGGCACAGCTGTAAATCAAGATAATCCAACAGACGGGCTTCATCAAAATGCTTGGCACCGCTCATGTCGAAATGCAACACGGGATGTTCAATCCATTCTTTCTCGTAATCGCCGAGGGCAAGACCGTTGAAGAGTTCTTTTTTTCCGGCAAAATAGGAATGAAGAGTTGAGGCAAAGAGCGACTTGCCGAACCGACGGGGACGGCTCAGGAAAATGTATTTCATTTTCTTCTGTCTGAAATCAACAATATACTTTGTCTTGTCCACATAAAGGTAGTTGTCCTCCCGAATATTTTCGAAAGTCTGTATGCCTACTGGGTAATAATTTACGATCTTTGCCATAGTCCATTGAATATTTTTGCAAATATAACCAATATTTTGTAATTTAATCTACCGGCATTAATCATTTTGGCAAAATCTTTTGATATTATGAATAAAATACCGTAAATTTGCAATAATTGGCATCAAGTGCCATTAAACTATATAATAACTGATGGTTCAGCAAAGGATATGATAAAAATAAAACTTAATTATATTCTGTCGGCAATAGTCGCAGTGCTCCTTATTCTATGCACGGCAAGCATCTACGGTCCTGTACACTTCAACAACGAGAAAGCACATCGCGAGACTGCCGTTAAGGAAAGGCTCTATGCCATACGGAAAGCAGAACTAAAATACCGGCAACTCCACGGTTCATACACCGCAGACTTCAAACAGCTTACCGACAGTAAGTTGCTCAAAGAGGAAATGCAATATATTCCTTTTAGCGACAAAAAGAAATTTGAACTCGCCACTACGATATATACGGGTAAATCTGGTGGTACCACACCGCTGATGGAATGCCGTGCACCATACGCCGCATACCTTGACGGACTGAGCGAGAAACGTATCAACGAAATTACAGAAACGGCTAACAGTACGGGAGAATATCCCGGACTGAAAATTGGCGACATTACAACACCTAACGACAATGCAGGAAATTGGGAATAACATACAACAGAAAGATGAGAGACTGACAATAAGGATTGGAGAGAACTCCCTTGACTTCGCATATAAGAACGGCGAAGACAACGGGTTCGTATTCTTGCCATACAAGATAAAAAACGGAATATCGATGGCTGCAAACCTTAGGGAGGCGCTGAAGGACGAGGAAATGAATATCGGGAAATGGCGCAAGACTATGGTGCTTATCGACTCTCCTGTGGTTCTCGTACCAATTGACGAATATGTTGACCAGTCGAAGGAACTGCTGTACAACTACTCCATCACCGGTCAAGAAAACAATGCCGTGCTCGCCACTATATTGCCGTCGGTAAGCTCTGTGGCTCTGTATTCCATGAATAAAGACTTGAGACTTGTACTTACCGATAATTTCAAGGATATAAAAATCAACCCTGTCTGTGCCTCGATATGGCAGTATCTGCAGCGACGCAGTCTGGCGGGCACAAGCGAAAAATTGTATGCCTACTTCCACGATGGGAAAATCGACATTTGCAGTTTCCGAAGAAACCGTTTCCGCTTTGCAAACTCGTTTAAGACCAACCGCAGTGAAGATGCAGCATATTTCATCCTGTCGGTATGGAAACAACTGGCGATGGACGCAGATAAGGACGATATTTACTTGCTTGGCGACTTCAACGACTTCGACTCTCTTATCGGAGAACTGGCGAAGTTCGTGAGAAACATTTATCGCATAAAGGCATCTGCCGATTTCAATCGACATCCTCTGACTATGATACAGGGGGTAAACTTCGACCTTGTTACAACTTTATTGTAGAACTAAGATTATGAGAATAATAACTGGAATATACAAAGGCAGGCGCTTTGAAGTGCCACGCTCTTTCAAAGCACGGCCTACTACCGATTTCGCCAAGGAGAACATCTTTAATGTGCTCAACGGATACATCGACTTTGAGGGCTGCACGGCTCTCGACATGTTTTCCGGTACTGGCAGCATTTCGCTCGAACTCGTATCGAGAGGTTGCCAGCAGGTTATCAGCGTGGAGGCAGACCGCGACCATCATGCCTTTATAAAACAATGCGTGGGAAAACTCGGCATCGACAACTGCATTACGATACGCGGCGACGTTTTCCGCTTCATAAAGGGATGCAAACAGCAATTCGACTTCATCTTTGCTGATCCGCCATACGCTCTGCCTGAACTTCATTCCATACCGGAACGGGTATTCAAGGCAAATATGCTGAAAGACGATGGGGTATTCGTATTCGAACACGGCAAGAAGGATGACTTTTCTGATGACCCGCACTTTGTGGAACACCGCGAATACGGAAGTGTAAATTTCTCCATCTTCAAGAATATAGGAAAGGAAATCGACGAGTGATTGACCACGCTACCATAGAGAAGATTAAAGACGCTGCAAATATTGTGGATGTCGTCTCCGAGTTTGTCACGCTGAAGAAAGTCGGGGCAAACTACAAGGGATTGTGCCCTTTCCACAACGAGAAGACTCCTTCATTCTATGTTTCTCCGGCTCGTGGTATCTGCCACTGCTTTTCATGCGGCAAATCTGCCAACCCCGTGAGTTTCATCATGGAGCATGAGCAGATGACTTATCCTGAAGCCCTGCGCTGGCTCGCCAACAAATATCATATAGAAATACACGAACGGGAACTCAGCGAGGAGGAGAAAAGGGAACAGAATGACCGCGAGAGCATGTTCATCGTTAACAAATGGGCTATGGAATATTTCCATAACATTCTTCTCAACGACGTTGACGGCAGAGCCATCGGTATGCAATACTTCAGAAGTCGTGGATTCCGCGACGACATCATTGAGAAATTCCATCTCGGCTTTGCCTTGCCTTCACGCGACGACCTTGCAAAAGCGGCTCTTGCAAAAGGATACAACGAGAAATTTCTCGTCTCTACCGGTCTTTGCTTTAAACGCGACAACGGAGAGCTCCTCGACAAATATTCCGGAAGGGTAATGTTCCCGTGGATTGGTGTCAACGGAAATGTCAGAGCCTTCGGCGGACGATTGCTCGATGCCCGTACGAAGGGAGTGCAACAGAAATACATCAACTCCCCTGACTCTGACATATATCATAAGGAAAAGGAACTTTACGGAATATACCAGGCAAAGAAAGCCATTGCCAAAGAGAACTGTGTCTATATGGTGGAAGGATACACCGACGTAATTTCGATGCACCAGTGTGGCATAGAGAATGTAGTGGCAAACTCCGGCACTGCACTCAGTTACCACCAGATACACTTGCTCCACCGCTTCACCGACAATATTGTGTTGCTCTACGACGGTGATGCCGCCGGCATTCATGCCGCCATGCGAGGTATCGACATGCTTCTTGCAGAGGCGATGAAAGTGAAGGTATTACTGCTGCCCGACGGCGATGACCCCGACAGTTTTGCGAGGAAGCATACCGCTGAGGACTTCCGCCAATATATAGAAGAACACCAGCAGGACGTCATAGAATTCAAGACAGATTTCCTTCTTCGCGGCGTCAACGACCCAATAAAGCGTTCCGAAGCTATAAGTAGCATTGTGAAGAGTATCTCTGTTATCGAGAACCAGATTGTGCGTGCCACTTACCTACAGGACACTGCCCACCGCATAGGAATAAACGAGGCGACACTCATTGCCACGATGAACAAGTTTATCCGAAGCGGCAAGGACACTCAACTGAAGGAACAGCAAAGGCAACAACAGAAGGTACAACAGGAAGTTACTCCTGCTCCTTCTTTAACTCCGACTCCAAAGCAACAGGCTAAGGAAGTGGAATACATGCTGATACAAAGCGTGGTGCGCAACGGTGAGAAAATCATCTTTGACAATGTGGAGACCGATGATGGCGGCACTACAACGCTAAATGTTGCACAATATATAAGCTATGACCTGAGCACCGACAACCTTACTTTCTCTGTGCCCATATACAACAAGATTCTCGAAGAGGCTGTAGAACACAGTTCTGATCCGGATTTCAAGGCTGAGGACTTCTTCATGAAACACCCCGATATAGAAATCAGCAAGATTGCCACAGAGATGTCGACCGACAGGTTCCAGCTCCGCAAGGGGGCTAAATTGCGAACTGGCGAAGAAGTGTTGCGCGAACAGATTATCCATCTGGTCCTCGACTTCCGCATGGATTTCGTGAAAGAGAAACTGAAAAAACTGCAAATAGAGATTGCTAAATGTAATGGCGACAACGAACGGCTGACCTCTCTTATTAAGGAATATCAAGAGGCGCAGACTATACGAAACGCCATTGCCAAAGAACTCGGCAGCGAGATTATAGTATAAAACTTTTATATTATGGTATACCTCTACTGGATATTGTTCATCATATACTCGCTGACTGTTGTCGGCACCATCATATCGGTGCTTATGGACAACAGACAACCGGTGAAGACCATGGCTTGGGTCATGGCTGTAATGTTCATGCCCGTAGTGGGAATTATACTATATTTCTTTTTCGGACAGGACACGAGGAAGGAGAAACTTATCAGTCAACACAGTCTTGACCTGCTCACGAAAAGTTCTATGCTCGAATTCGCCGTACAGAAAGACCTTGTTATTCCCGAGGAGAACAAGACTCTCGTAAAACTCTTTGCCTCGCAAAACTGGGCGCTGCCGTTTAAAGACAACGACATCGATATTTTCACCGATGGATATTCTTTCTTCAATTCTCTCTTCCACGACATCGGCGCAGCCAAGGAGAGTATACATCTCGACACCTATATCTTCGAGAATGATGCATTGGGACGTATTCTTGCCGATATCCTTATCGACAAGGCTAAGGAGGGGGTTGAAGTTAGAGTAATATATGATGATGTAGGATGCTGGAACGTTAGAGACGACTTCTTTAAGCGCATGCGCAATGCCGGAATTACCATCAAACCGTTCATGCCTGTCTTGTTCCCGGCTTTCACGAGCAAGGTGAACTACAGGAACCACCGCAAACTGTGTGTCATCGACGGCAAGACAGGATTCATCGGAGGCATGAATATCGCCAAGCGATACATTACGGGAGACGGCAAGCAGAAATGGCGCGATACCCATCTGCGTATACGCGGCGGAGCTGTTTATGCCATACAGAGGGCGTTTCTCGTCGACTGGTATTTCGTTTCCGGCAATCTTATATCCGACCGCAAGTACTATCCTGAACTGCAAAGCACTACAAAGAATGATATTATAGTACAGATTGTAACAAGCAGTCCGGTAAGTCCATGGCCAGACATCATGCAAGGCTATGTGCGCATTCTGCTCGAAGCCCGACGCTATGTCTATATGGAAACTCCATACTTCCTGCCCACCGAAACCGTGATGTCGGCAATGCGTATCGCTGCCCTCGCCGGAGTCGACGTGCGCATCATGATTCCACGCAAGGGTGACGCCAAGTTCGTGGAATGGGCGAGCCGTTCTTATGTCTTCGAAACCATTCAGGCTGGAGTTAAGGTGTATCTTTACCGTAGTGGCTTTAACCATTCCAAACTCCTTGTCTGCGATGACAGTATCTCCACTTGCGGTTCGACGAACATCGACTTCCGAAGTTTCGAGAACAATTTCGAGGCTAATGCCTTTATCTACGACAAGAAGACGGCACTGCGCTTTAAGCAGATTTTTATGGACGACATAAAAAACAGTACTTATGTAACTCTGAGAATGATTTCCCAAAAGCGACCGTTCTTAAAGCGTCTGTGGGAATCCCTCGTCAGACTGCTTTCGCCTTTATTGTAATCCATAACACAACTGCATATTATAAGTAAATGAAGTTTCTGATTTAGTTCTT
>DCBP01000092.1 GCA_002314055.1 Prevotella sp. UBA1104 | reverse complement strand
GAAGGTTTCCTCTCCACCTTCCCCGACATCTCAGCCGAGTGGTTACTCCGCGGTGAGGGCGAGATGTACAGAGATAATAGCGAACAAAAGAAAGAAATATCACTTACTAACCCTCAGGATGATTCTATTTGGAAAGCCAAATACGAAGCCATCAAAGACTGCTACGACACTCTTGTCTCCACCCTTGGCTCCGGTATCAGCAAGAAAAACGCAAATGTAGGATAATTAAATTGTGGAAGAAATAAATGTAATCTTTGGCGATTACAATATATCAGAAATAAAAAAAGGAGGGTCATTCCCTCCTTATGTTGTCTTTAATACCAAATGGTATTATTTTTTTGTTAAGTACAAAGTTACCATAATGCAACCTTGCCAGCCATGCCCAAATCAAGCGTTCCTGTCGTTATGCCCAATGCCTTAAATACACGACTCATTGTCGGAAGACTTATGCTATAGCCTTTCTCCATTTTGGATATTTGACGTTTCTGCACCCCAACACGCTCACCCAGTTCTTCTTGCGTAAGGTTGTTTTGCAAACGTGCCTTCTTAATGGCTTCCCCAATTCGGTAAGCGTGCAAGGCTTCTTCTACCTCATTGTCAAAGTCTTCACGAGCTTTTGTCCCCTTTTTACCAATGATTCTATCCGTAACTTCATCCAGGGTATAAAACTTCATATTACCTACCTGTTCCATATCATTTGCCTTTTATTTCAAAATACTGTTTCTTTATAGTCTCGGCTTTTGCAATTTCCTTTTTCGGGGTCTTTTGAGTTTTCTTTATTATTCCGTGTGTGGCAACAACCAAAGTTTTCTGATCGGTGTCCCAGAATGCAAACAGCCTATATGCAATTCCGTTGTAGAGAGTTCTGAACTCCCATATATCTGAGTTTTCCAATTTCTTGAAAAGCTCACTGTTTTTCTCTCCGCCTGCAACTCTCCACATATTGTACAAGACCTTTTTACTTGCTTGTGGAGGAATGGATTGAAGGAACTTGTCAGCCTCTTCCAATAATATAAATTGAAACATTGTTGTTTGGTCTATTCATTTTCAGTGCAAATGTAGTCCATTTTTGTGAATTGTCAATACAACGAGGTGGATTTTTGGTGTTTTTCTACTTTTTATTTTGAATTTTCGACCTTTTTTCTTCAATTTTCGACTTTTTATTTTTGAATTGAAGTCTTTATATTTTTTATTTTTACTTTTTATCTCTATATATAATATATTATAAAATTATAAACAACTCAACTACCAATCGTAGATTTGCACGTGGACAAAGAGTCCCTTATAGCAGAAGTGCAAAAAAAATAAATTCTTTCACCTTCTGCCGCAGGGTCTCCTTCGATGTCTACCGAACGTGAGTTCGCTTTCGAGGAATGCGCAAGCCAGCAGAGCCGCCACACTTCGTCTGTTTCATTACGCTTTATGGTGCAAGTCCAGACTCGACTTCCCTCTATCGCACTCCCTGCACGTTTCCGTGCCCCGCTTTATGCAGCCTTGTAGAGGGTTTAAGACAGCAGCCAAAATGTCTCCCTGTATAACTGCTGAATGTCAATTACCCGGAAATGAAAAGTCCCTAAGTCTTGGTTGCGGTCAAGAACTTTGGGGACTTCATATCTGGTAGGTCTCGAAGACCTAAAAGAAGGGCATCATAATGCGCCAACCGCAACATTGACACTGCAAAGATAGAAACAATATTTACACCTTCAAAATGCGAACAAAAGTTAAATGTAAAAAAAACGGACTTAAATGTCGTTTAATGATATTGTGGTTATATTGTAGATATATAATAACGCATAAAGTTAATGTAAGTTAATGATGAGGATTTAACCAAAATAAGACAAAGGAAAGCTCATTAAAGTAAATTAAAATATTCAACCAATAAATTCTTTTTCATATCTTTGCTATATAAAAATAGATGTCGAGTACTAAAAGTATGTTTTTTGTTACTATTTTGTTACCCACACAAAATACACACAAAGCCAAACATCTAAATATCAGTTACTTACAATAAAATAAAAACAAATGACACTAAACTGCGTAATAATTGACGATGAACCGCTGGCTGCGGAACTGCTTGCCAGCTATGCAAAGAAAATACCGTTTATTGAACTGCAGGGCTGTTTCAACAGCGCTACGGAGGCTATTAAGACGATTCGGGAAAAGAAGATTGACCTTATTTTCCTTGACATCCAGATGCCGGAGATTAGCGGACTGGAATTTGCACGCATCATCGGTGAGGAGACAAGGATTGTTTTCACTACGGCTTTCAGCCAGTATGCAATAGAGGGCTACAAGGTTAATGCTCTCGACTATCTGCTGAAGCCGATTAGCTTCGAGAAATTCCTTGAGGTGGCTAAAAAGGCTTTGGACTATTTTGAAACAAAAAACAAGTCGCTGACTATGAAGCAAGACAGATTTATTTTCGTTAAGAGCGAATATAAGCTGCAAAAGGTTTGCTTCGACGATATTCTATATATTGAAGGCGTGAAGGATTATGTTAAGTTCTATATTGCCGACGGCTCGAAGAACATCATGTCGCTGATGAACATGAAGAAGGTTGAGGAGTTCCTCCCCTATCCTGAATTTATGCGTATCCATAGGTCGTATATTGTACACATGCCTAAGGTTTCGCTCATCGACAGGTTCAGAATCGTTATGGGCGAACAGTATCTGCCTATCTCTGAGAGCTATAAGGATAATGTGCAGAAATACATCGAGGAGCACACGCTCTTCTGATGAATGTTTGCAAGGGAATTTCCTATGAATGATTTTAAGGGAGGATTATAAATCAAATATCGTTGATGTTTACGTAGCCGTGCATTACGGCATAAATGGTTAAAGCTCCGACATTCTTGCGGTTTAGCTTTTCTGTTATATTTCGCCGATGGGTTATGATGGTCGAAAGACTGACATTTAGCTTGTCGGCGATTTCTTTGTTTATATATCCCTTCACTATAAGTGTGAGCACCTCTATCTCTCTGTCTGACAACACTTTCTGTGTCGCCGACATCTGAGGCATCGGTAGGCTCTTGCCATGGGCATGGGCGTGCTGCTCTAAGACGAGAAGGGATTTTATCAACTCTTTCTCCGATACGCTTACACACAGACAATGAAACTTGTCGGGATTTGACTCTGGATCTGAGGATGAGGTCATCACTATTGTCTTGCGGATGTTTTCAAGAAAGAATTCCCGATGTTGTAAGACTATGCTCATCGACACGAAGTAATGAAAATACTCCTCCGGATGATTTGCTGTCAACTCGGCAAACGAACCGAAGGTGTCTACTTCCATTCCTTCCATAACGTTCTGAAGGATGTTCTTCATTCCTATACACGCTAAGGTGTTGGAGTCTACTACTGCTATCCTTGGAATCATCATAATGTTTTTTATAAAAATAAAGAAGGTGTGCTATTTACAGACACACCTTCTGTTTTATGCTTTTTATTCTCTTACGACAGGAAGCCGAGCAACGCTCCGGCTGCTACGGCAGAACCTATGACTCCGGCAACATTCGGGCCCATGGCGTGCATGAGAAGGAAGTTGTGACGGTCGTACTCCAAACCGAGGTTGTTGGAGATTCGTGCACTCATCGGCACTGCACTTACTCCGGCATTTCCTATCAGCGGATTTATCTTCTTGTTCTTCGGCAGGAAGAGGTTCATTAACTTAACGAACAGAATTCCCGTTGACGAAGCTATGATGAAGGCAAAGGCACCTAACAGGAAGATGAATACGGTGTTCAGGGTAAGGAACTCGCTTGCCTGGGTTGAGCAGCCTACGGTTAAACCGAGCAGCATGACGATGATGTCGTTCAGCGCACTGCCGGCTGTCTTTGCCAAACGGGTTGTCTTGCCAGACTCCTTCAAGAGGTTTCCGAAGAAAAGCATGCCTAACAACGGCAGACCTGACGGTACGATGAAGGTTGTTAGCAACAAACCGATGATAGGGAACAATATTCGCTCCAACTGGCTGACACGTCGTGCCGGCTGCATGTGGATGAGGCGCTCCTTCTTCGTTGTAAGCAAACGCATCAACGGCGGCTGGATTACTGGAACAAGCGCCATGTATGAGTATGCACACACGGCTATGGCGCCCATCAGGTTCGGACTGAGTTTTGAGGAGAGGAAGATTGCCGTAGGTCCGTCTGCGCCACCGATAATGGCTATGCCGGCTGCCTGGTTTGGCTCGAAGCCGAGTGCGAGGGCTATCATGTAAGCACCGAAAATACCGAACTGTGCTGCCGCTCCGATAAGTATCAGTTTGGGGTTGCTTATCAGGGCAGAGAAGTCGGTCATCGCTCCGATTCCGAGGAATACCAACGGTGGGTACCACCCCTGGCGTACTCCCTGGTAGAATATGTTCAATACGGAATTGTCCTCATAGAGTCCTATCTCCAAACCGGCGTCTGCACGAAACGGAATGTTTCCAAGTACGATACCCAAGCCTATCGGCACAAGGAGCAATGGCTCGAAGTCTTTTTTTATTGCCAGCCATATGAAAAATATGCCGACAACTATCATGATGAGATTCCCTACCGTGGCATTTGCAAAACCAGTGTATGTAAGGAACTCATTGAAATTGCCTATTATAAAATCTAAGATGTTCATAGTATGAGATTTTTTAGCCTATTGTTATTAGAACTGCTCCCTCCAACACGGTGTCACCGTTGTTTACGAGTACTGAGGTTACTGTTCCGTTGCACTCTGCCTCGATGTTGTTCTGCATCTTCATAGCCTCGAGAACGACAACGGTGTCGCCATTCTTCACTGCATCGCCAACTTTCACCTTTACGTCGGTTATTGTTCCTGGCAGTGGAGCTGTTACCTTTGTGCTAGAACCGGCTGGTGCAGCAGGCTGGGCTGGTGCAGCTGGCGAAGGGGTTGCAGCCGAAGGTGCTGCCGGAGCTTTAGGAGCGGCAGGCTTTACTACTGTATGCTTCTGCATCGTGGAGGCCTTTATCGGTTCTTTTAATTCTACCTCAAAAGGTATTCCGTTAACACTTACTTTCGCGATGTTGCCTTCTACGTCAACTATCTCTACATCGTAATCTACTCCCTGTACTTTATATTGATATTTGTTCATTGTTTTATTCTTTTATTTTAGATTCTTTTGTTTTCTCACTGTCTCTACATTAAGGGCATTCCTTCCTCTAAATGGGCATTCCACAATGTATGATGTGGCTTGATGGTTATAATATTGCTCTCTACATCATGCACATCGTCTTGATACTGCTTTAATGCCATGGAAATTACGGCAATGTAGACTTCCTTGTCTATTCCGCCGGTCTTCATTCCGTCCTTTAGTATTACTTTTGTCTTGTGGCCTGTCTCGGCGAGTTTCTCGCCGGCTTTTACTGCTACATTTACTGGTGGAATATTCTTTGCCTTCTTTATAGTCTGCTTGTGGGACATGAAAAGTCCGAGGATTCTGAAGAATACGTAAAGAAGGGCAAGACATGAAAATACTATCCCCATTGACAAAATTGCAATTCCGTAGCCATGGGGGTCTTCACGCTTTAACTTGGCGATCTTTGTCTCGCCGGTATGGATGTAATTGTTGGAACCTGGCGTTACCAAATCTGCGGTCTTTACCGTCCATTTCGGTGAGCCGTCTTTTACTCTTGCGTATGACAGATTTGCCGAAAGGGCTGGTACTGTTACTGAATCTATTAAATCTACGGCATTTCCGTCGTAAAGGGCTATCCACAAGGATTTTCCCTTCTCTGCCTTCACCGTCAAGTGTTGCATTCCTTCTGCCGGATTGCTGTTGAAATAAAGGATAAGGTGCTTGCGGGCAGACAACAACGTACGGTCGTCTCCATTCGGGATTACACTCATCATCGCTATTCGCTGAGGCACCGTGAGACTCTTGTTGAGAACTTCACGGTTTGTCGTAACATACATGCCACGAACATTGTAGGACGAGTAAGCGATGTTGGACAGTTCTATCCATGCATTGTACCGTCCATACTCGTCTACAATACTTGCCGTGTTGTTTGTCATAACCTCGTTTATCTTTATGTTTCTGGCTCCCTGGCCCAAAACTGACATTGAGGAGAAGAACACAGCAAGTACTGCTAAACTGATTTTCTTCATATTATTATATTTAAGTTATTAATTTGTTTTCAGACTACAGTCCGCAGAAAAACAACACTATTATCTGTGCCGTGAAGATTCTGAGGAACATGCTTAAAGGATAGACCGTAGAGTATCCTACTGCCGGGGCTTCCTTTGAGCATACGGAATTGGCATACGCTAATGCTGGCGGATCGGTACACGTTCCGGCAAGCATTCCCATAATGGTAAAGTAGTTGAACTTATACTTTAACCTTGCTATGGTTCCAATTATGAGAATTGGAATTACTGTTATAAGGAAACCTGTATAAACATATTTCAAGCCGTCTCCCTGAACTACGGTGTCCCAGAAACCGTTTCCGGCTTTTACTCCTACGCTGGCAAGGAAGAGTACTAAACCTATTTCTCGCAGCATCATGTTGGCACTTGTCGTAGTGTATGTTACAAGATGGAACTTGTATCCATATCTGCCTATAAGGATTGCGATAATCAGCGGACCGCCGGCTATTCCTAACTTCAAAGGTACAGGAATTCCATGAACGGCAAATGGGAAGCTGCCAAATAATATTCCTAATATTATGCCGACAAATATCGTGGCAATGTTTGGAGCATCAAGACGCTTGATGGAATTTCCCATCACTGAGGCTACTCGATTTACTGAATTCTCTGGACCTACTACCATTATACGGTCGCCGACCTGTAGAGAAAGGCTCGGACTTGCAAAGAGGTCCATTCCCTGACGTGTTATTCGCGTTACGTTTACTCCGTAGACACTTGAGAAGTGCATCTGACCAAGGGTTTTGCCGTTTATTGACGAACGAGTTACGAGTATTCGCTTGCTTACCATTGGCTCGTCTTGTGTCTTCCAGTCTACTTCTATCTCCGGACCGATGAATGCTATTATCGGTTCTGCATCATCCTCGGCACATACGACGAATAGCAAATCGCCAATATGCAGATGACTGTCGCCTTTCGGCATTGTAACATGCCCCTCGTGAAGGATTCTGGTACATACAAAATCTCGGTTCAAAAACTCATGTACCTGTGCTATAGTGCGGTCTTCAAGATATGAGTTGGTTACTTTTAGATGCATGAAATGCGGCTTTACTGCCGTATTGTCTGCTTCTTCTTTCGTCAGCTCCTCTTCTTCTTTATCTAATTTTATTCTGCAAATATACCTCACGGCAATTGTAGCTCCTATTATTCCGAGTACTCCCAATGGATAGGCACAAGCATAACCGCTTGCTATCTGTGGTACGTTTCCTTCTGGAAATACAGTCTGCAAAGCTTCGTTTGCAGCTCCAAGACCTGGGGTGTTCGTTACGGCACCGTACAATGTTCCGACCATCATCGGAAGGTTTTGCGGCTTGCTTGTATCGAAGAAAATATAATAGCAGGCAAACATTACGGCTATATTGAGCATTATAAGTCCTACCGACAGAACGTTAAGCGTAACGCCGCCCTTACGGAAACTTTCAAAAAAGCCCGGACCTACCTGCATTCCTATCATGAAGACAAACAGTATCAATCCGAAATCCTGTATAAACGACAGGATGTTTGTCGGGGCTGTAAAACCAACATGCCCTGCCGCAATGCCGGCAAAGAGCACAAAAGTGACGCCTAATGAAATCCCGCAAATTTTTATCTTGCCAAGATAAACTCCCAACGCTATTACTACCGCATACAATAATGCAATATGAGCAACAGAGTCAGTAGTCGTAAATAGATTTATTAACCAATCCATGGATGTAAATTTGTTATTGTATTTGTAATTTATATTCTTATTTGCAAAGGTAATCAAAAAAAAATTCTTGCAAGAATTTTTATGTATTTGTTTTTCCCAATTTGGCTTTTTTACTTATGATTGCTTCGATTTCAATTTGCCTCTTTTTCAGTTTTCCACATAAGCAGAAACTTCTACTGACTTATATCTCTATTAATTAAAATAGGGGAAAGACTCTCGTCCCTCCCCTACTCTATATTTTCTAAGGAAAACGTAATTAAACATTTCCCCTTATGTTCATGCTATTAAGCTTCTGTGCAACCAGTCCAGTCTTCCTTAGACTTGCGGATGTAGCTCTCATAACGAAGCTTAGCCATTCTCTCTGTTGCTGCGAACAACTCGTCTGCCTCGTTCGGGAATGCCTTCTTAACTGACATGAAGCGAACCTCATGCATCAGATAATCCTGGAACAAGCTCCAGTCTGGCTCCTTAGAGTCGAGTGAGAACGGATTCTTGCCTTCCTTAGCCAACTCTGGGTTGAAACGCCACAACTGCCAGTAACCACATGCAACGGCACGTGCTTCCTCAGCCTGGCTACGACCCATACCACCCTTGATCTTCAGACCGTGGTTGATACATGGAGCATAAGCAATTACGAGTGATGGACCTGGATAAGCCTCAGCCTCACGGATAGCCTTCAAGCACTGTGCGTTGTCAGCACCCATAGCAACCTGAGCTACGTATACGTAACCGTAAGTTGTAGCAATCATACCGAGGTCTTTCTTACGAACTCTCTTACCGCGAGCTGCGAACTGAGCAATAGCGCCAAGTGGAGTAGCCTTTGAAGACTGACCACCGGTGTTAGAGTAAACCTCAGTATCGAGAACGAGCAAGTTTACATCCTCGCCAGAAGCGATAACGTGGTCGAGACCACCGTAACCGATATCGTAAGAAGCACCATCGCCACCGATGATCCACTGTGAACGCTTAACGAGATAGTGGTCGAGAGTCTTCAGCTCCTTGCAAACCTCGCAACCAGCAGCAGCACCTTCCTCAATGAATGGCTTCAACTTAGCAGCAGCAACCTTAGAAGCATCTGCATCATCCTTAGCAGCCATCCACTCCTTGGCAGCAGCCTTGTAGTCGTCAGAAGCCTTCTCGTTAGCGATTACCTCGTTAAGAAGTACTTCAACACGCTCCTTCATCTTCTTGTTACCGAGTACCATACCCATACCGAACTCGCAGAAGTCCTCGAACAATGAGTTGTCGAATGCAGGACCCTGTCCCTTCTCGTTTGTTGTATATGGTGTTGATGGAATTGAAGCAGAGTAGATTGAAGAACAACCAGTTGCGTTGGCAATCATCTGACGGTCACCGAACAGCTGTGCAACCAACTTAACATATGGAGTCTCACCACAACCAGAGCAAGCACCAGAGAACTCGAACAATGGAGTTGCAAACTGTGAGTTCTTAGGATTAGACTTGATGTCGATAAGATCCTGCTTTGTCTTAACCTGATGTACGAGATACTCCCAACGAGCAGCCTCGTCGTTAGCCTCCTGCTCACCGGCACGGAACGGAACCATCTTGAGGGCTTTCTCAACCTCGCCAGTTTCCTTATTCTTTCTACCAGGACAAACGTCTGCACAGTTACCACAACCAAGACAGTCAAGCACTGATGGCTCGATTACGAAATGCATGCCCTTCATTGCTGCAGGTGCCTTCATCTCGATTGTCTTGCCTGTAAAGCCTGCAAGCTCCTCGTCTGTAAGAACGAATGGACGGATTGCTGAGTGAGGACAAACGAATGAGCACTTGTTACACTGGATACAGTTCTCTGGGTTCCATGCTGGAACGAACGCCTCTACACCACGCTTCTCGTATGCTGCAGTTCCGTTCTGCCATGTACCGTCTACAGTGTTGTGCTTAACGAAGTCTGAAACCTTCAACAAGTCACCTGCCTGAGCGTTGATAGGACGAACGAGCTCCTTAACGAATGCTGGTGCGTTGTCTTCCTTAACCTCATCATCTGGAAGGTTAGCCCATGCCGGGTCTACAGTGAGCTGCTTGTACTCGTTACCACGATCTACAGCCTTGTAGTTCAGATTGACAACATCCTCACCCTTCTTGCCGTAAGACTTAACGATGAACTTCTTCATCTGCTCTACTGCGAGATCTACAGGGATGACGCCAGTGATACGGAAGAATGCACTCTGAAGAATTGTGTTGGTACGGTTACCAAGACCGATCTCCTGTGCAATCTTTGTTGCGTTGATTGTATAAACAGTGATGTTGTTCTGAGCGAAGTAACGCTTTACCTTATTAGGCATGAAGTCAACAAGCTCCTGTCCGTCGAAGATAGTATTCAGAAGGAATGTACCATTCTTCTGCAGACCGCGTGTTACATCATACATGTGGAGGTAAGCCTGTACGTGGCAAGCCACGAAGTTAGGTGTATTTACCAAGTATGTTGAGTGAATCTCGTGGTCACCGAAACGCAAGTGTGAGCAAGTGAAACCTCCAGACTTCTTTGAGTCGTATGAGAAGTACGCCTGGCAATACTTGTTGGTGTTGTCACCGATAATCTTTACTGAGTTCTTGTTTGCACCTACAGTACCGTCTGCACCAAGTCCATAGAACTTAGCCTCGAACATACCTTCGCCGCCCATTGGGATTTCCTCAACCTCAGGAAGTGAAGTGAATGTTACGTCGTCTACGATACCAACAGTGAAGTGGTTCTTTGGCTCATCGAGTGCAAGGTTATTGAATACAGAGATAATCTTGGCTGGTGTAGTGTCGCTTGAACCAAGTCCATAACGACCGCCAACGATAACCGGCTTGTTTTCAACATCATAGAATGCGCTCTTAACGTCAAGATACAATGGCTCGCCCTCAGCTCCTGGCTCCTTTGTACGGTCAAGAACAGCAATCTTCTTGCAAGACTGTGGAACGGCTGCGAGCAAGTGCTTAACGCTGAACGGACGATACAGGTGTACGCTAACCATACCGACCTTCTCACCCTTAGCTGTCAAGTAGTCGATTGCCTCACGAGCAGCCTCTGTTGCTGAACCCATCAGGATGATTACGCGCTCTGCATCAGCTGCTCCGTAGTAATCGAAGAGGTGGTGCTCACGACCTGTAATCTTGCCAAGTTCCTGCATGTAGTGCTCTACGACCTCTGGAATCTGGTCATAAGCTGCGTTGCAAGCCTCACGGTGTGTGAAGAATGTCTCTGGGTTCTCAGCAGTACCACGTGTTACAGGGCGCTCTGGTGTAAGAGCACGATCGCGGAAGCGCTTGATGTCTGCTGGATCAACCAACTTTGCAACCTCATTCTGGTCAAGTTCCTCAATCTTATGATACTCATGAGATGTACGGAAACCATCGAAGAAGTTGATGAATGGAATGTCTGTCTTCAGTGTTGCAAGGTGTGGAACTGCTGAAAGGTCCATAACCTCCTGTACTGAACCTGAGCAGAACATTGCGAAACCTGTCTGACGGCAAGCCATAACGTCCTGATGGTCACCGAAGATACAAAGTGAATGTGAAGCCAGTGTACGCGCTGAAACGTTGAATACACATGGAAGCATCTCACCTGCGATCTTATACATGTTAGGAATCATCAGCAACAGACCCTGTGAAGCAGTGAATGTTGTTGTGAGAGCACCTGCCTGAAGTGAACCGTGAACAGCACCTGCTGCACCGCCCTCAGACTGCATTTCCTGTACGCTGACTGTCTGGCCCCAGATGTTCTTACGACCTCTTGCAGCCCACTCGTCTACGTGCTCCGCCATTGGAGATGACGGTGTGATAGGATAAATGGCAGCTACCTCAGAGAACATATAGCTCACGTGAGCGGCAGCCTCGTTACCATCACAAGTGATAAACTTTTTTTCTTTTGCCATTTTAATAAAATATTAATGTTAATGTATCAAATGTTTTCTTTACGACTCATATATAATTAAGGTACGTACATTATTAATATAGGAAACCCAATAACCACAAAGGTATCATCTTACCATGACCTATTTCTGTATTATACCTTGCCATTATTGTTTCATCATTAGCTTTTAAGCGGATTTGCTTTGTTGCGTCACAGACACGAAACGGTATTTTCTCATCCACGATATAGGTTCCTGTCTTTTTGCCCGAATTTACCTTATGGTCTTTCCATAGCGAATTTAGGAAAAAGTTTTCCATTACGCTTTGTGTCTCTACATTTATCGGATATATAGCATACATCAGATTCGGGTTGTGTACTGTAACCATTGGCGGTTTTTTCGGAAAGCTCTGCCCTACCGGATAAACTATATTTATCAATCTGGCATCCGCCAAATATTTTATGTAGTTCATAACGGTTGCACGGCTTGTTTCTATATCGTTTGCCAACTGACTTATATTTGGAGCCTTCGTACCGTTTACTGCAAGTAAATAAAAAAGTTTCTTTATCTTTGCCAAATATTTAAGTTCTATCTGCTTGATAAACAAGATGTCAACTTCTGTCATCATATTCATCGTCTTTAGCAGATTTTCCGAATAATTACGGTGCTCTCTAAAAAAGGGATAAAAGCCGTGATGCAGATAATCCTTGAAATATTTCAACGGCGACACATATGGAAGTATGTGTCTGACAATTGTCTCATGGTTTTCCAATATATCGTCAAGACTATACGCCTCGAAGTTATTTCCCGTCTGCAGATTTAAAAACTCACGAAATGAGAAGCCTCTCAGATTATAGCTTTTCACAATACCGTTAAGCTCCGTATTTCCATCTTTTAGACGCATTACGCTACTTCCCGTAAAGACGATTTTCAGATTTGGATACAAATCATAACAACGTCTTAGCTCATAAGCCCAATTCGGCTCCTTAAAGACCTGGTCTATCAAGAGAGTACGTCCGCCATTTCTATAAAATTCTCCAGCGAAGTCTGATATTCCGTGTACCTGGAAATAGAAATTGTTCATGTTAACATACAGGCATCTACGATTACTTGAGTCTGCATGCTCTTTTGCATACTGCAATAGGAATGTAGTTTTACCAACGCCACGAGACCCTTTTATACCTATCATGCGGTCACTCCAATTTATTTCGTCCATCAAACGACGACGAACTGGAGCATCCGTATGTTCTATTAGATAGTTATGTGTTCTGAAGAAAGCTTCCATTCCTTTATTTTGTTATTTATCAAAAACCGCATAAGCAAGAGAAGAATAAATTAATTTTTATTTCTTTTCATGAGATGCTGTTTTTCTCATGCAAAGATAATAGTTTATTCTTTATTTTCAAACTCTACATTACAAAATCTATATATTTTTTTTATTTTTAAACTTCAAAGCTCGTTTTGTCCGCTATTTCACCTAATTAATTCATCTGTTTTTATACTCAGCTGAAATGAAGGTAATATTTAAAGCGTCCGACTTTAGACATCGAAAAGTGGAACATTAAGAATGTATTTCGTCTTGTATATTTCATCTAAATCAGAATTCCATAAGAAGAACTTTCAACATACAAACGTTTTCACGTCAAGAATAACACGATTTAATGTAAATATAATAAATTAAAATTGTTTTTTTGACATTTTCCTATTATCTTTGCATGCGTACTTAAAACGTTAGCATGAACAAAAACAAGAATTTACCGGACTACATTTTTGAGTCCAGTTGGGAAGTTTGTAATAAAGTAGGAGGAATTTACGCAGTCCTGTCTACTAGAGCAAATACTTTGCAAGAAGCAATGAACGACAGAATAATCTTTATCGGACCGGATTGCTGGCACGATAAAGAATGTATATATTTCACTGAAGATCCGACTATCTTCAGCGAATGGAAAAAAATTGCCTCTGAAAACGGTTTGAAAATAAAGATAGGAAGATGGAATATTCCAGGAAAACCTATCGCTATCCTTGTTGACTTCGAACAGTATTATGCCATAAAAAACGAAATATACACTAAACTATGGCAAGATTTCAAAGTTGACAGTCTTCATGCCTACGGCGACTACGACGAGGCATCAATGTTCTCATACGCTGCAGCAAAGGTTGTGGAGAGTTTCTATAATTTTTATCTCGAAGGCAAAGACAAAAAGGTCATCTACCATGGCAACGAATGGATGACCGGACTTGGACTATTATATATAAAAAGGTATATACCGCAGATTGCAACAATATTCACCACCCATGCCACAAGTATCGGAAGAAGTATCGCAGGAAACAACAAACCGCTATACGACTATCTCTTTGCTTACAATGGTGACCAAATGGCTGAGGAGCTGAATATGCAAAGCAAACATTCTATCGAGAAACAGACGGCCCATAATGTGGATTGCTTCACTACCGTGAGCGAGATTACCGCCAATGAATGTAAAGAACTGCTCGACAAGCCTGTGGATGTTGTGCTGCCTAACGGCTTTGAAGATGACTTTATCCCTAAAGGAGCAACTTTCACCAGGAAGAGGAAAGCTGCAAGAAAAAAAGCTCTTGACGTGGCTAACGCCTTGCTCGGTACTGAACTCGGCGACGACACTCTTATCGTTTCTACAAGCGGACGATATGAGTTCCGTAACAAGGGAGTGGATGTCTATATCGAGGCTATGAACAGACTCCTAAGGGATAAGGACCTGAAGAAGAATGTTCTTGCTTTTATTGAAGTGCCGGGATGGTGTGGCGAACCACGAAAGGACTTGATTGACAGACTGAAATCTGGAAAGAAATACGACACCCCGCTCGATATTCCGATGATTACTCACTGGCTGCACAACATGAGTCACGACAATGTGCTGAGTATGCTTAAATATCTCGACATGCAGAACAGACATGAGGACAAAGTGAAACTTATTTTCTTGCCTTGCTACCTCAATGGCAACGACGGGATCTTTAACATTAGCTATTACGACATCATTCTCGGCAACGACTTGTGTATCTATCCTTCTTATTATGAACCATGGGGATATACCCCTCTGGAGGCAGTGGCATTTAAGGTTCCGTGCATCACAACTGATCTTGCTGGCTTCGGACTATGGGCCAACAGCGTAAAGGGACACTACTGCGAAATAGAGGAAGGCGTTAAAGTCGTTCACCGCACCGACTATAACTATTCCGAGGTCGCTGATTCCATTAAGGATACTGTAGCTAAATTCTCAGCTTTCAACGACAAGCAGATTAAGAACGCACGTACGAATGCTTTCAACTTGTCGAAAAAGGCTCTATGGAGTGAGTTCATAAAATACTATTATGACGCTTACGACTTCGCTCTGAAAAAGGCAGCGGAGAGAACGAGCAAATAGATTCTCCCAGGACTCACAGTTATACGTGTTCTTCAAGAACTCCCCCCAAAAAAATTAATTATAAACCAAAATAATAGAAAACAATGAAAATCAAAGCAGATCATGTCAACGCTCCCGCATGGAAAGAGGTGACAGTAAAATCCAAATTGCCTGAGCAGCTTAAATGCTTGGACGAGTTGGCTCACAACATGTGGTGGGCATGGAACTACGAGGCTCGCGACCTTTGGAGAAGTCTTGACGAAGACTTGTACGAAGAAGTGGGACACAACCCTGTACTGCTGCTCGACCAGCTCAGCTACGAGCGTAAGGAAGAGATAGTTAAAGACAAGACTATCATGAAACGCGTAAAGGATGTGTATACTCTTTTCCGCAATTATATGGATGTAGAACCTGACAAAAACCGTCCTTCCGTTGCTTACTTCTGCATGGAATTCGGTATCAACCAAGTTCTGAAGATCTACTCTGGTGGTCTCGGTATGCTTGCCGGCGACTATATGAAGGAGGCTTCCGACAGCAACGTAAACATGTGTGGCGTTGGATTCCTCTACAGATATGGATATTTCAAGCAGTCACTGAGCATGGACGGACAGCAGATTGCCAACTACGATGCACAGAACTTTAACTCACTGCCTATCGAAAGACAGCTGGACGAGAACGGCGAACCGCTTGTTATCGACGTTCCTTACATGAACTATAATGTTCATGCCTATGTTTGGAGAGTTAACGTGGGACGTATTCCGCTCTATCTACTTGACACTGACAATGAACTGAACTCTGAGTTCGACCGCCCTATCACCCACTCTCTGTATGGCGGCGATTGGGAAAACCGTCTGAAGCAAGAAATTCTGCTCGGTATGGGCGGTATCCTGATGCTCAAGAAACTGGGTATCAAGAAGGATATCTACCACTGCAACGAGGGTCATGCCGCTCTCTGCAATTTGCAGCGTCTTTGCGATTACGTTAAAGAGGGATTGACTTTCAACCAAGCTATGGAACTGGTAAGAGCTTCTTCTCTCTACACGGTACATACTCCTGTTCCGGCTGGTCACGACTACTTCGACGAGGCTCTCTTCGGAAAATACATGGGAGGCTACCCACAGATTCTCGGCATTACTTGGGACGAGTTCATCGGTATGGGACGCAACAATCCAGACGACCACAACGAACGCTTCTGTATGTCTGTTTTCGCTTGCAACACTTGTCAGGAGGTTAACGGTGTAAGTAAACTTCACGGATGGGTCAGCCAGAAGATGTTCAACAGCATCTGGAACGGATACTATCCTGAGGAGAACCACGTTGGTTATGTTACTAACGGTGTTCATTTTCCAACATGGGCTGCTACAGAATGGCGCAAGCTCTATGCCCAGTATTTCGACGAGACATTCATGGGCGACCAGAGCAACGAGAAGATTTGGCAGGCTATCTACAATGTTCCAGATGATGTTATCTGGAGCACTCGTATGGCTTTGAAGAAGAAACTTACTGACTATATCCGCACTAAGTTCCGCGAGACTTGGCTCAAGAACCAGGGCGATCCTTCACGTGTTGTCTCTCTGCTCGAGAAGATTAACCCTAACGCTCTTATGATTGGTTTCTGCCGCCGCTTCGCTACTTACAAGCGCGCTCATCTGTTGTTCACAGATCTCGATCGTCTTTCCAAGATTGTCAACGACCCTGAACATCCAGTTCAGTTCCTATTCTCTGGTAAGGCTCACCCTGCTGATGGCGCCGGTCAAGGACTTATCAAGAAGATTTACGAAATTAGCCAGCGCCCTGAGTTCCTCGGAAAGATTATCTTCCTTGAGGACTACGATATGCGTCTTGCTCGTCGTCTCGTTTCGGGTGTCGATATATGGATGAACACTCCTACTCGTCCACTTGAGGCTTCTGGTACTTCTGGAGAGAAGGCAGAAATGAATGGTGTAGTCAACCTTTCCGTTCTCGACGGTTGGTGGCTTGAGGGCTATCGCGAGGGTGCCGGATGGGCTCTTACCGAAAAGCGTACTTACCAGAACCAGGGCTATCAGGATCAGCTTGATGCTGCCACTATATATGGATTGCTGGAGAATGAGATTATTCCGCTCTACTACAATAAGGGCAACAAGGATTACAGCGAGGGCTGGGTTAAGGTTATCAAGAACTCTATCGCCCAAATTGCTCCTCACTATACGATGAAACGTCAGCTCGACGACTACTACGACAAATTCTATAACAAGGAGGCTGATCGCTTCCACAAGCTTGAGGCTAACGACTGTCGTTTGGCTAAGGAGATTGCTCAGTGGAAAGAGACTGTTGCCGAGCGTTGGGATTCTATAAATGTTGTATCCAAGGAGTCTACCGTTCCATCTACCGGCATGGTTACTGGCGAGGAATACAAAGTGAAGTATGTCATTGACGAGCAGGGGCTTGACGATGCTGTAGGATTGGAAGTTGTTGTTATCAAGACCGACAAGAACGGAGAGGAACATGTATTCAACAAGCATCCGTTTGAAATGGTTCACAAGGACGGCAATCTTTACACGTTCGAGGCTTCTATCGAGGCTGACACTGCTGGTTCATTCAAAACTGGAATAAGGATGTATCCGAAGAACAGCGAGCTTCCTCACCGTCAGGACTTCTGCTACATCAAATGGCTTGACTAATAATTTATACAAATATACATAACTAAAAAAGCAGCACCACAAAAATGGTGCTGCTTTTTTTATTTTCCTCCACTTGGTACGGCATACATTATATAATACAGTAATTTACAGGACAGGAAATTCTCTGTCAAATTACTCCAAAATGCTTTAGGGCATTCCATACCCCATTATCGTCAACAGAAGTCGTGATGTAGTCAGCTACCGTCTTTGCCGGTTCACCACCATTCCCCATAGCCACACCTATACCGGCACGACGCAAGATAGCAACATCATTTCCGCCATCGCCAAAAGCCATCGTCTCATCGATGCTAATACCAAGAAAGTCAGCCATTGCCTCAAGCCCCTTCCCCTTGTCGGCAGCTCGAGAGGTTATGTCGGTAAATGCCGGATGCCACCTGCCCGAAACACAACCGGAGAGCAAAGGCATCAGCTCTCGTTCGTGAGTTGCAGAAAAGAACGGAGTAAGCTGTAACACCGGTTCTTTACCAAGTATGTCAGAAACAGGGAGAGAGGTATTGATGTTCGTAACATTAAGGTCGCGCACAAAGACTTCGTCGAAGACAGGCTTGGGATTGTATAATCTCACACCGCTCTTACCAACAACAAGCACGGCATAATCGAGAGCATCGGCATCAGCAATAAGTGCATCGACATCTGTCTTTGGAATAGGGTTACAGCATACTGTTTCTTGTCCGACGAAACACAGGGCACCATTTGTTGTAATATACCCGTCGATATACGGCTCAATCGACTTGAGGTTTGTTATTATCTGTAGAGGGCGCCCTGTGGAGATGTAAATCCCTACCCCATTAGCCTTCGCCTTGGCTATTGCATCTATAGTAGACTGCGGTACTTCATGTGTCTCAAAACTCACCAGTGTTCCGTCAATGTCAAAAAATAGGGCACTTATTTTCCTGTTATCCATAATACAATTAATTAATGAAACAATCTCTAAAAACAATTTTGCTTTATTTTTGCAATATAGTCATGAACAGTCTTCATAGAAGACTATTTTAATGCAAAAATAAAGCAAAACTGTGTCTATTGCAAATTTGAGGGGAAATAATATTCAGCTTTATAATTTTTTAGAAGGAAGTCCAAACATTATATTCCCGTCATTCGCATTTCTTAGCTATTGCACTTGCACCGAGCACTGCGGCTCCAGCTCCGTCGAGCGAACTTATAAGGAATTTTGCCTTGCCGCGGAACACTGCCATAACATTCTCGTCATAGCTCTGCAACAGCGGTTTCATCAACAAGTCGCCAGCTTTTGTCAATCCTCCAAAGAATACGTAAGCCTCTGGCGAGCAGAACGTGGTAAAATCGGCACAAGCCTCGCCAAGCATCTTACCAGTGAACTCATATACCCGACAAGCCAAGGCATCTCCCTTTGCAGCAGCCTTAGAAACGTCAAGCGAAGTAATGTCATCTGGATTCATCTCACGAAGCAACGACGGTTCCTCGGTTTCAGCGAGAAACTCCCGTGCAGTACGAGCCACACCCGTAGCAGAACAGTAAGCCTCAAGACAGCCACGTCTGCCACAGCCACACAGTCTACCATTCTGGCGCACCATCGTTACATGTCCCAATTCACCGGCAAGTCCGTCGGAACCATAAACCATCTGTCCGTTTATCACGATACCGGCACCAACTCCCGTACCAAGGGTAATCATTATAAAGTTTTTCATTCCCTTTGCCACTCCATAAGCCATCTCGCCAAGGGCAGCGGCGTTAGCGTCGTTTGTTATTGAAACAGGAACGGAGAGCGCATCACTGAACATCTTAGCCAGCGGTACAGAACACTCATGTGCCCAGGCTATGTTCGGTGCATGATCCACCATTCCAGTGTAGTAATTGGAGTTCGGTGCTCCTATTCCCATACCTTCTATTTTATTTATACCGCCCACCTTATTAATAATAGGTGTTAGGGCTTCCACACCAGCATTAACAAAAGCTTCCGCCGTGTCGTATGCCTTTGTCTTTATTGATGTATGCTCAAGAATATTGCCTTGAGCATCCACGATGCCGAATACGGCATTCGTACCGCCTAAATCAAGACCTATGGTATAAGGTCTGCTGCTAATCTGTGCTTCCATAAAAGAATGATTATGTCAAAAGAATTATTATATTTAATATTTTTGCCAAAGGTAATGCAAAAGCCTTAAATTTCAAAAAGAAATATGCATTTTTTGTTTACTTATACGATATGGCTAATCTAAATCAATTTAAGAATTACGTGGAAATGAATCTGAATTATCTGCATTACCTAAATGAAGTATTTATTGCTACCCAAATTTTAAAAGGCATCACACGGAATTTTTTTACCGAAAAAGTATCAAAGTATCATAAAGAGAATATTTTTCCTACCCAACAATCTTATTATTAACAAGTTATATCAAATGATACTTTTCTTTTATTTTACAAAAAAGTATCATAAAAGTATCATTGAAGTATCATTGTTGCCTTTTAATGACAATAAAGGCAATAGAATACATTTTTCTTTTATAGTTGACGGTCAAGAATTGTTTATATTATTGCCGTTGTCCTTTTTTTTTCGAAATGAAGTAGATATCAAGTCTTGTCTGTCGCATTCCGAAGGAGCGAATCAACCCCAAAGAGGTGTTTTAACTACCGTTGAAAACACTTTTAACTACCGTTGAAAACACTTTTAACTACCGTTGAAAATACTTTTAACTACCATTACGACACCTGCGTCACAGTAAAACTATACTCTCCTGTGCATGAATTCTTCCGATATGGAGGTGGTTAAAGGGACAACTATTTGAACTATTCGCCGATAATTTTCCGGCAGATAAAATGCGGTAAAAAAAATTCCTTCACCACAAAATTCACAGTATCAATGCATTACAATAAAGGTGAAGGATTTTTGAATATCAAAAATTAAATTATCACAATTAAATTACATGATAATATATCAATAGTTCGTTAAAATTTGAGATAAAGGCTAAGCGGCTTTCCGCTGCCAGCCAAAGAGTTCTTTGATAGTATGACTAATTAACTTTCGGTTCGG
>DCBP01000093.1 GCA_002314055.1 Prevotella sp. UBA1104 | reverse complement strand
AGAAAAAACTACGAAGGGGCTGACATCGTATGCTATTTGCCGCTCGACACTCCACTTAACGTTAGGCGGTTCTTCAGCATCGTGCACCCGAGTATGGCGTTTTTCATCAAGTATGAGTTCTGGTGGAACTATATGACTTACATGAAAAAACACAATATTCCCGTATATAGCGTGAGCAGTATATTCCGTCCGCAACAGGTTTTCTTCCGTTGGTACGGTCATAGCTATCGACGAGTGCTCAACTGTATCACTAAGTTCTTCGTACAGAATGAGAAGAGCCGGGAACTGCTGGCTACTCTCGGACTTAACAACGTGGAAGTTACGGGCGACACACGTTTCGACAGGGTTCTCGAAATTAAAGAGGCTGCAAGGGAGAAGGCTGCCGACATGCCTATCGTTGATGCCTTTGCCAAAGGATATAAGGTGTTTGTTGCCGGCAGTAGCTGGCCGCCAGACGAGGATATCTTTATACGATACTTTAATGAGCACAAGGACTGGAAAATCATCATTGCTCCTCATGTTATCGGAGAAGACCATCTGCAGCAGATTCTTTCAAAACTGAAACGAACGACTGTTAGATATACTCAGACTTCGCCTGAGGAAGCGGCAAATGCCGATTGTCTTATTATTGACTGCTTCGGACTCCTGTCAAGCATCTATTCTTGTGCTAAGGTTACTTATGTAGGCGGAGGGTTCGGAGTTGGCATACACAATGTTCTTGAGGCTGCAGTATGGAATGTTCCTGTTATCTTCGGACCTAACAACAAACGGTTCCAGGAGGCTCAGGAACTGCTTGCCGCCAAAGGAGGAATGGAAATCAACAACTATAGCGACTTCGAGTCGCTCATGAACCGTTTCGACAGTGATGCTGAATATCTCAAGGCATCTGCAGATGCCGCCGGAGAATACGTGAAGACGAAATCTGGAGCTGCCGACAGTGTATTGCGTGGTGTGGGGATGGAATAGGATATTATACAATACAAGATTATATACAGAACTTACTGATTTACATTCTTCCCCTCTCCCGTCTCCCCTTCCAGGGGAGAAGCGGTTGCCCCATAACTTGAGACCGACAGCAACAAAACTAAATCTGTTATAAAAGGCAAGACTAAACGTCAAGTGTAAAGCGGCAAAGGCAAAAAGGTAATCGCTCCGCCCCCGGAGGGGGAGGCGGGGGAGGGGAAGATTATAAATCCGAAAATTGATTCCTATATCACCTGTCGGTCTTGCTAACAGCAAAATACCTTGCATGACGACTGCTCAGATACAGTCCGCAAGTGGAGCTCTGCGGATACATAGCGCCATTTTCAGTAAGCTGAATACCAAGCGCTTTGAAGTCAAGCAACTTGCTCAATGGGAATATCAGTCGCTGATCAGGTAACGAAGGATAGCCCACTGCCGGACGTATTCCCTGGTATGCCGCCCTCGAGAGTTCTCTAAGCGAGAGGTTCTCATCGGGGGAGTAGCCCCACAGTTTCTTGCGAACCTCAAGATGAAGCCATTCGCTCGTAGCCTCAGCAAGGCGGTCGCCAACACTCTGCATCAACAAACTACGGTATGAATCGGTACCGCTCTTTACCTTCTCCAGTTCTTCAACAAAAGACGGCGATACGGTAACAGCAAAGACTCCTACGAAATCGCTATAGCCATGAGGTGCTACAAAATCACACAGCGAAAGTCGAGGCTCGCCCTTAGCAGACGGATGTCGCTGGCGGGGCGTGGGCAATTCGAGGTCGTTTCCTGCCACTGCTCCCGGAAGCACAATACTGTGGTCTGTGGCATACGCCGGATAAAAGCCTACCTGTGCCTGCATATAATGAAGTCTCTCAATATCGTCAAGCAGAGCCTCGGCATCACGGCGCACAGCCTCTGCCTCTGTTTCTTCTTTCCGGACACGCCACAGATTATAAAAATATATCCAGTTGATATATTTCCTGACTTCGTGTATCGGAATATTGTTTACCGTTCGGTAACCGATATAAGTAGGTCGTGGCAAAATCTCCTTGTCCCAGTCTACGGCAAATCGCTCTCGTTTTATGCTCTCTGACGAGCCGTCGGCAGCATCGCGGTTTTCCTTTCCATCGGCAAGCTGCATTATGCCGTCCATTTTCTTTTTTGCCTCATGCTGGCGAACAAGCTCCTGCTGACGCTTCGTATTCTCGGCAATCACCTTATCGCGGTCTCTGCCCAACAACTGCTGTGCCACGACAGGATTCTGGGCGGCATCTTTCATATGGAACACCGGTCCACGATAAAGTGGAGCTATTTTCAGAGCCGTATGCAAATCGCTCGTTGTAGCTCCGCCGATAAACAGTGGGATGTCGATACCGGCATCAGCCATAGCCTTTGCGATATTACACATCTCGTCGAGCGACGGAGTAATCAGTCCGCTGAGTGCTACGAAGTCAAAATGCTCCTCTTTCAGCGTCTGCACTATCTTTTCTGCCGGCACCATAACGCCAAGGTCTACCACATCGAAGTTGTTACACCTCAATACAACGGCTACGATATTTTTTCCTATATCATGCACGTCTCCCTTTACCGTAGCCACGAGATAGCGCCCGTTACTGTGTGAGGCTTCCGCCTTGCTTTTCTCCAGATAAGGCTGAAGAACGGCAACCGCCCGTTTCATCGTGCGTGCCGACTTCACTACTTGCGGCAGGAACATCTTACCCTCGCCGAACAGGTCGCCTACAAGCTGCATGCCCTTCATCAGCGGACCTTCGATTATCTTCCCTGCATCACCATATTCCGCAAGGGCATCCTGCAAATCGGTTTCGAGGAACTCGTCATCGCCTGTTCGCAAAGCTTTTACAAGACGTTCGTCTATCGGGATTGCCGAGCGGTCGGCTATATTCTCTACTTCTGTATCAACGGCACTGTTTTTTCTTTCCTTCTCTTCAAGCAACCGCTGTGCGACAGCCGTAAGCTGCTCTGCCGCATCATCGCGCCGACAAAGCACCACGTCTTCTACTGCCTCTAATATATCAGCCGGAATATCCTGATACATCACTTTTGTTGCCGGATTTACAATTGCCATATCCATTCCTGCCTTCATGGCATGGAAGAGGAATACGGCATGCATCGCCTCACGCAAATAGTTGTTGCCGCGGAATGCAAACGAGAGGTTGCTTACTCCGCCACTGACATGTGCTCCCGGCAAGTTCTGTCTTATCCATGCCGTAGCTTTTATAAAGTCGAGGGCGTATCTGTCGTGCTCTTTCATTCCCGTTGCAACGGTGAGCACATTGGGGTCGAAGATTATGTCGCACGGCGATACACCGGCTTTTTCGGTGAGCAAGCGGTAAGCTCTTTCGCATACGCTAATCTTGCGCTCGTATGTTGTAGCCTGTCCGTCCTCGTCGAATGCCATAACTACCATTGCCGCTCCATACTGGCGTATCGTCCGGGCATGCTGCAGGAATATCTCCTCCCCTTCTTTCAGCGATATGGAGTTTACAACACATTTTCCCTGTACGCACTTCAAGGCTTCCTCGACGACACCAAAGCGCGACGAGTCTATCATCCACGGGATGCGTGCCACCTCGGGGTCTGACGCCATAAGATTGAGGAAGTTTGTCATTTCCTCTGCGGTATCAAGCAATCCGTCGTCCATATTTATATCGAGCAACATCGCACCGTCGCGCACTTGCTTGCGGGCTATGCCGAGTGCCTCGTCGTATTGCTTTTCCTTTATCAGGCGGAGGAACTTACGGCTTCCTGCAACATTGCAGCGCTCTCCGACATTCATGAACACGCCACCCATCGGCGTCATAGCTTCCAGTCCGGCAAGCCACGGAATGTTTTGCCGTTTCTGCTTTGGGATTTTCCGAGCCTCCCTTCCCTTTACGGCATCGGCAATGGCACGGATATGCTCGGGCGTGGAGCCGCAGCATCCGCCTACGATATTCACGCTACCATCGTCGACAAACCGGTTTATCGCCTCTGCCATCATCTGTGGCGTCTCGCTATAGTGGCCTTCCTCATCGGGGAAACCGGCATTTGGATATGCACTTATATAATAAGGTGAAATTTCTGACAAAGCATGAAGGTACGGACGCATGTCTTCGGCTCCGAACGAGCAGTTCAAGCCCACGCTTAATATATCCCCACAATGACCTACGGAAACGAGGAAGGCATCAAGCGTCTGTCCGGAAAGTGTTCTGCCGCTGGCATCGGCAATGGTAACACTGAGCATTACGGGCATTCTCCGTCCCGTCATACTGTTCACCCGACTGGCTGCTGCTATTGCAGCCTTGGCGTTTAGCGTGTCGAAGACTGTCTCTATGAGCCAAACGTCGGCTCCGCCCTGGCTTAGGGGCAGCATTTGTTCTATATAGGCATCGCGGAGTTCATCAAACGATATTGCCCTATAGGCTGGATTCTCCACATCGGGCGACATGGATAGTGTGCGGTTTGTCGGTCCTATCGACGCTGCCACGTATCTCGGCTTGTCGGGTGTCAGAGCCGTCATGCGGTCTGCCTCCTCACGGGCAATCTTCACGGCCGCCTCGTTTATCTGCTTGATAAAATCTTCGGTATGATAGTCTGCCTGCGATATGCGCTGCGCGTTAAAGGTATTTGTCTCTATGATATCTGCTCCAGCCTCGAGATATTCGCGGTGAATATGGCGGATTACCTCAGGTCGGGTCAATGAAATCAGGTCGTTGTCGCCCTTCAGCTTCACTTGCCAGTCGGCAAACATGTCGCCGCGGAAATCTTCTTCGCTGAGTTCATGTCGCTGAATCATGGTTCCCATGGCTCCATCGAGCACCCACACTCTGTTGCTGTCGCCAACAAACCTGTCATAAAAGGAAGTTCTCTCCATAAATATTGCTTTTTACTGATGCAGTCCGTTCATTATCTTCTCCACACTCTGCGAAGCATTCATTGTATAGAAATGTATGCCTGGCACTCCTGCCTCACGCAGTTCGCGGCATTGCTTTATCGCCCACTCTACTCCCACTTGCTTCACATCGTCGTTGTTCTTACACTTCATAAGCTCTGCCGAGAGACGTTTCGGGAAATCGATATGGAAGGTTTTGGGGAGCATGGTTAGATGTCCGAGCGTTGTAAGTGGTTTTAGTCCCGGGACTACGGGCACATTGATGCCCTCGTCGCGAAGTCTCTTGACGAAAGCAAAATATTTCTTGTTGTCGAAAAACATTTGCGTTACGATATACGATGCGCCGGCTTTTACCTTCTGTTTGAGATATTCTATGTCTATATCGTAATTCATCGCCTCGTCGTGTTTCTCGGGATATCCGGCTACTCCATACGAAAAGGGCGTAACGGGTCCCTCGGAGTGTGCTCCGGCAAGCAGCTGCCCACTGTTGAAACGGTTCACCTGTTCGCATAGCTCTATTGCATGTGTATGTCCGCCAGGAATAGTGATATATTTGTTCTCTCCCCTCGGGCGGTCGCCACGGAGCAACAGGAGGTCAGATATTCCAAGATAAGAGAGGTCTATCAGTTCGCTTTCTATCTCTGCTGCCGTGAAGCCACTGCAGATGATATGCGGAACGGTGCGCACGCCGTATCGCTCTTTTATGGCTGCCGATATGGCTACGGTGCCCGGACGGTTAAGTACGCTAAGTTTTTCGTACATTCCGTTTTCCAGCTCACTGTAAATTGTTTCGTATCTGTGTGTCGTGATGTTTATGTATTCCGGGTTAAACTGCATCAGCCGGTCTATCGTCCGGTAGATGCTGTCGATTCCCTTGCCGCGCAGTGGCGGCAGTACCTCGAACGAGAAATATGGTTTGTGTTCTGTCTCCATAAATATTGCTTTAGAATCTGTTAGTATACATTGTCAATAGAATTGCGTGCGAAGTTACGAATTTTATCCCATATTTCTTCATTATGACACGAAAACATGCCTTTATTCGACAATATATTCTCTTGAACATACAAATGGCAAAAATTACATGTTGCAAAATAAAATATTTACCGACACTGAACAATGGTTCAATGTCGGTGAATAATGGTTCAATGACGGCGAATAATGGTTCAATGTCATTGAACATTTTATTTGTTGCGGTTTAGCAAGGAAATTACGCCACATAGATAGGCTCACATATACATAAATATTTTATCTTGTGATTTTTCTTCCTTTTACAATATATATTCCCTTTTCCAAAGTTTTAAAGTTCTTTCCTGCCAATCTGCCATCAAGAGAATAAACAGTGTCAGTTTTGCCTACTACTGTCGTCTTTACGTCATCAATAGATGTCGGGAAATCAGTAGTCTCAACAATATTTCTAAACTTGCTGAAGGCGACACAGTCTCTATATGCAGCGGCACTGCCCACCGGAACATAAAGGACTGCATCTACAGGAAGATTATTGAACCATAATTTTTCATCTTGCCCGACATTTACCGGAAGTACTGGCGGAATAGGATTCTTGGCATAAAGAGCCTTCAGACTGGAAGTTCTGCCCAAGACATTGCCTCCGATGCTTTCAAGAGACGAGGGTAAAGATATTGTAGTTGCCTTGTCAACATACTGCAAGACATTGTCCTTTATTTCTTTCAAGCCTTCTGGCAAGAATAGGCTACTGCCAGTATAGTCATCTATACAATGTGACTCCATTATTTCCAAATTATGCGGCCAAACGATTTCTTTTATACTGCAATCGCCGAACACTCTTTCTTCAAGTGTAGTCAGATTATACGGAAGGACGACAAGATCAAGGTATTTCTCACCATAGAATGCACTCTTGCCGATAGAGGTTACACTCTCCGGAATGCGTATTTCCTTGACATCATACAATCCACGCTCAAAAGCCGCCTCGCCAATTTCCTCAAGTCCTTCATTCAGATAAAGTTCCTTAACAGATGTCAGACCACTGAATGTCATGTAGCCGATTTTCCTCAAAGACTTCGGGAACGTAACGCTCTCTATACTGTACCAATCATAAAAAGCCTCTCTTCCTAATGTTTCCACCCCCTCTGGAATATTTAAAGTGCCGCTAACATGCTGACAGAAGTCGAAAGCCTTATTATCTATTATGCGGAGCGTTGAAGGCAAGTTAAGTACATTCACATGCAAATGTCCAAGAGCATGGTTTCCTACGGCACGCAGGTTTTGCGGAAGAGTCAGACCTTTTATGCAATGATTGTCAACAAGATGCGCATGCTGAGATATCATAAGTCCGTTGTCGGGAATGGAGTCATCCTCAACAGTGCATTTACTCATGTCAATACCCGTTAGCTTGCCGTTTCTTACACAGTCAACGATTACGGGAAATGCCATGTGATCCAGATTCCCTGTTATCACAAGAGAATCGATATCATATCTGTTGTCACCCAATTTCGCGGCAAAGTCATCCCCAAAATCAGCAGCAACAGTTTTAATATTCTGAGCGTTAGCTGATGTCATCATCATAGCCATCAGGAAAAGAGAACTGATAATTTTCTTCATAATTTTATGATTTTCGCTTTTATATAAAACAATATACATACATGTATTGCCAGAAGTTATTTATCAACAACAAACTTCCAAGAATACAATCTGTTAAATTTATCTTTAATCTTTAATTCATAAATGCCATTGCCATACGATGATGTATCGATTCTATCGTCATCTAATGTCAGCTTAACGGCCTTATTAGTTCCCGATGATGAACGAGACTGAACCTTTGTCATTCTAACATCGCAAAGTGCATCTGATACTTTATCAAGCAAATGATTTTTATCCGATAAAATAAGCTCATCGCGATTAACTATTAAACTCCAGTCAGGCTTTAAATTTGAAAGAGCAGTCAATTCATAAACGTCACTTTTTGTAGTACCATTTTTATTATATGCAGTTATTGTAAATTTCGAAGAACAATCCTTGTCAACATTAGCAATAAAAAAACCGTTCTTAAAATCAGTAACCTCATAAACGGTCGGTAGTTCCTCTCCCTCATCAAGTTGGGAAACAACAACTTTCTCTACGCCCTCAATATTATTAAGGCCTATTTTTACATCTCTATAATAATCATCCTCATTTTCACAAGGCATAACTGCAGATTTTTTCATATATACTTTTGGAGGAAGATAATCCATCATATAGTAATATGTTGCAGTTTTTAAACCATATTTATAAGGTTCAGCCTTAGTTATACGACATCGCAGATAACCATCACACGAGCGTGCATAGTATTCTGCCGGGAAATGAAATTTCAATTCACTTGGACTTACATTGATTCCTTTAAAATAATAATCAACATCATATAAGATATCCCAACTCCCATCATTTTTCAAGACGGAAACACTCCACCCTTGATGTCCAGTTTCTCCGTCAGAATGGAGATTAGGATGATATTTATACAACGAAGACAACAATTCTGAGTTATCATTGTTCATAACATTTTCAGACATTTGAGCAGAAATCGAAGATTCTTGAACATGTTTTCCCGACTTTGAAACATCCCCAATACTTGCAAGTTGAATTGTGCCATTATAAGGAATACAATCAGTTGTCGAAACACTGTTTTCATCAGCAGAACTTGATAATCCGATAGCAATATCACCTTTCCATCTAAGAATATTCCTAAAGAACCAATATGTATCATATGAAGCAACATCTCTTATCACAGTTCCTCGCCCAAAATCACAACTTAATAATTGCGTTATTTTCTGATTCTCATTTGGAATGAAATAATTCAATGAACGTTCCTTATCCCAGACCTGTGGAGAATAAACTATCCACGATGGATTTTGCATCAGTTCATCTGTTATTGTCACATTACCTTTCAATGCGTTCAAGTACGCCTGATGCGCATCGCCGTTGTATCCAAGAGCGTCAAGAATAAGTTTCTCATATGGAATAATGTTATCAGTATTAATTCTGAACTGTTCATTCACTACGTTTTTACAATTCCATTCTATACCGAAAGCCTTAGCAATATCCCTAAGAACAATTGAAACAAAGTCATACTTGTCCGAGTCAACATCTTCAGTCAACGAGAAAGAACAATTGTCTTTCAACTTATTACCTTTGTCGTAATATGTAATTTTAAAGTCTGCCTTTTCGAACATTGACAGCAACAACACGTTATCATATATTCCCGTATCATAATATCCTGCCATCTCAGCAAAAGTACAGCCTTTCATCTGAGTTCAAGTTGAGACATTTGTAAATGCAGGATATGACATCACATCATCTGTATGCGAACGAACATTAAATGAAATCTTAGACAATTGTGTTGTTGTTTTCGTATTGTCAAGCACAGCTTCAATTCTTATCGGAAATGTTGTAGGCAATGCTTCTTCCCAGATTCTGCACGCATATTCAAATGCGCCAATCATCTCGTTTGTCCAATTGCCCTTGTAGTTTACTATAATCTTGGTTCCTCCATACACATTTCTCACAAAAGGCAACTTTATGCATCTGTTTATAGTCTCATCCGACACATAAGCCTCTGTATCTATAGTATTTTCTTGTCCCCACATTGATAAGAAAGCCGTGGCGGCAAGTATTGTAAATATTGCTCTCTTATTCATATTTTAAATTTCTTTGTTATAAGTTTGTTACTCTTTGTCTTTACCGTAATTATGTATAAACCGTTCTTTCTTTTTGCAAAGTCAATATTCCCATTTCCTTTTTGCTCAAATATGATGCGACCAGCAAGGTCTCTTACCGATACTTGTGCCACTTCCGGCACAAATGACAAGACTTTACCACAGAGCGAAATATCACAATTTCCATCTTTTGTAATATTTTTTAGTGCAGAAGCTTGATTTAGAGCATTTAAAATATCAGGGTCTGTGATATAATCATTTGCATGAATAGAGTCACTGTGTTGCGACATACCATATTTGTTCTTGCCATAAAAATATATATCAGTATCAAAGTCAAACATTGCAGATAACTTATAAAGATTATCTCCAATATTTTTTACATCATCAGCATAATAAAGCACAATACTGGCATCATAACCGAACACGTCATAATCAGGAACATTCTTTATTATGAAATCATCTTGACCTTCACTACGAAGCGTAACTTCAAACCTTGCATCATCATCAAATCTAAGAAGATCATAATTAAAATGGTCATATATAAACTTTACATCCACCAATTCTGGCGTTGAAGGTTTCATAGCTATATAGTTTATTGCCGGTTGCTCTATTGTATACTCATCATAACCATATTTATTCTCAACCCTAATTGTAAACAAAGCATTTCCATAGGTATCTATATCATAAAATTTCACTTTCGTAAAATAAGGTACATTTGAGGAAGCAGTCTTTGTCATAGAACTAAATTCCTCTTCTGCATAAGCATCCAAGCTGCCGCTTCCTTCATAACGTACATCTATAGTATAATCATTGTACGTATTATCGGTTCTGGAAGGAGTACGAGAAGAAATTGCTGCCGATATAATATGGGGCTTTAGCTCTAATGTCAAGCTATAGTTACAGTTGACTGCCTTGCCAAACAACATGCCGGAAAAGGATATTATAACTCTGATATCTCCGTCTAAAGTGTGTACATATTTATCTTCATCAGTCACTGCTGGGATTACAAGCCTTTCGCTATTAGAATTTACAGTCTCATATCCTCCATCTTTGAGAGGGAACGAAACGGTCCAGCAATAGGAAGATGGAGCACCGGAATTAGTCTTTATATAAAAAATATGTTGTCTATATGCAGATGTGATACCAGTATCGTCGATATCGTCACATTTTATCTGTACGGTCTGGTCAGACTTCGAATATTTCCATCCTAAACTGTTTAGTATATCAATTGTAGTATCATCAACTATCAAATTTGAAGAATTCGACTCACCATAGTACATTGTAGAGTTCTTGTCGGCGGAATATTTCAGCGACACATTATCGTCGAAAGTCTGAGGCGCATAGATTTTGTATTCTGGCTTTTTATTCAATACATAAAGGTATTCACAAACAGGTTGAGTAAAGTTGTTCAACTGTAGTGTCATATTATTGTTAAGCTCAGACATTCGAATTCCTTCTTCTGAGAAAACAAGACTATCGAAAATAGTTTTTCCACTTTTCAACATAAAAACATTTCCTCGTTTGTCTTTCTTTACAGAAGAGCCATAACCCAAGCACCTCCCTAAGCTTTTAATAACTGTTGGTAATAGTTTCTTTGGATTGTCATCATTTCCAAATCCTGTACACCATGCTACTGAAGAATTTATATGTAATACAGCATCAACCATACCTGCCGTCAAATCCCCCCCTGTGATACTTCTATACAAAGCTGACGGATAGCATAGCCCATCAGACTGCATTTTTGCATATGCGACACTCACTTTCACATCAGAATCTGAAAAATTCTCATATTTAATGTCTATTCTCAAATTATCGTTTATACCCATATAGTCACGCCATACCTCACGAGCTGCGTCAACTGCAGTCTTTAAAGAATCAGGCATATCGCCATCGTAATTCACAATAATATCCCCTCCACTATAGGAAGATAGACGATGTAGCTTTGCTTGTTCAGAATAAACAACTCCACTTGGATAATTGGCATTCTCAACAAAGTCAAGATACTCTATTTCCTGTGAATATAAGTTCGATACCAATAAATGAATCAATATAAAAAATAAAAATCTTCTCATTAATGAAAACTTAAAAACTAGGCTGTCCAATTTGAT
>DCBP01000069.1 GCA_002314055.1 Prevotella sp. UBA1104 | reverse complement strand
CACTCTCATGTTTGTCACGCACGCTGCGTGTTGTACTTGTTGTATACGTTGTACTTGTTGTTTTTTATATTATCTCCATTGTCATTTGTATAAAATAATTTTGACTTGTTACTTTAAGTAAAAAGATATGAGAAAGATTTTAGCTACATTAGTTATCTGCCTGACGTCTGCAACAGCAAGTTTTGCACAATACAACACCAACTACTACAACAACTACGGCAGAAGCATAGGTTCAAGTCGCAGAAGGTAAGACATAAAATATGTATATTCGCCCTTTCATTGTTTTTTATGAAACGTTGGAAGGGCGAAAATCTTTTGGAAAAACATGGAAAACATGCCGCAAAATACTAAGGCTGACAATTAAAAATAAATAAAAAAGAAGACTTAAATTCCTTTGGACTTGTTGTATTCAAGTAATTTTAATACTTTTGCACACAGATATTATCATGTGCAAAACAATTACACAAATAATAAATACAGACAAAACAAGAAGAAGGTAATCATGTCAATATCCAAGACAAGACAGAAATTAGTGGACGTGGCACGACAGCTTTTTGCCAGAAACGGACTCGAGAACACTACAATGAATGATATCGCCGTTGCCTCAGGCAAAGGGCGACGCACGCTTTATACCTATTTTAAAAGTAAGGAGGATATCTACTATGCTGTGATTGAAGGTGAGCTGGAACGCCTGTCGGACAAGTTGGATGAGGTGGCTGCTAAAAAGATACGGCCGCAAGACAAGATTATCGAACTTATCTACACTCACCTGAGCATGATAAAGGAAACAGTGGTGAGAAACGGTAATCTGCGCGCTGCCTTTTTCCGCAATATATGGATGGTGGAGAAGGTGCGCAAGAATTTCGACGAAGACGAGATTGAACTCTTCCGCAAGGTGTATGAGGACGGCAAGCGCGACGGCGAGTTTGACATCGACAATGTGGAACTTGTGGCTGATATTACTCACTATTGCATCAAGGGACTTGAAGTGCCGTATATCTGCGGCAGACTCGGTCACGGCATCACTCCGGAGGCAAGCAAGCCGCTGGTGGCTAAGGTGGTGTATGGTGCGCTGGGAAAGATAACGAATAAGTAACCCCACCCTGACCCTCCCAAAGGGAGGGAAGGAGAAGACAAAAGAGGAAAAGAGGGAAACAAGAAAAACAAAAGAGGGAAACGAGAGGAAACTCATAGGAAATATAAACAAACATATTAAATATAAAGAAAAGAAAATGGGATTATTAACAGGCAAGACTGCACTTATTACTGGTGCAGCACGCGGCATCGGTAAAGCCGTTGCAATGAAGTTCGCCTCTGAGGGCGCAAACATAGCATTCACAGACCTCGTTCTGAACGACGACATGGCTGCCGGACTTGAGGCAACCCGCAAGGAGATTGAGGCTCTTGGCGTTACTTGTCGCGCTTATGCCGGCAATGCTGCCGACTTTGAGGAGACTGAAAAGACAGTTAAGCAGATTCACGCTGATTTCGGTTCTATCGATATCCTGGTAAACAATGCCGGTATCACTAAAGACGGACTTATGCTCCGCATGAGTGAGGCTCAGTGGGACGCTGTCCTGAACGTGAACCTGAAGTCGGCTTTCAACTTCATCCACGCTTGTTCGCCAATCATGCTTCGTCAGCGCAGCGGTTCTATCATCAACATGGCATCTGTAGTTGGTGTTCACGGAAATGCTGGCCAGTGCAACTACGCTGCATCTAAGGCTGGTATGATTGCTCTTGCAAAGAGTATCGCACAGGAGCTCGGTCCTAAGGGAGTTCGCGCAAATGCCGTTGCTCCAGGTTTCATCGAGACTGCAATGACTGCTCAGCTGCCTGAGGATATCCGCAAGGACTGGATGAAGAAGATTCCTCTGCGCCGTGGCGGTCAGACAGAGGATATCGCTAACGTTTGTCTGTTCTTGGCTTCAGACATGTCAAGCTACGTGAGCGGTCAGGTTATTCAGATCGACGGCGGTATGAATATGTAATCTAATTTAGAGTTTAGAGTTTAGAGTTTAGAATGTAGAGTTATTCTCGCTTCGCTGCGATTGTGAATTTGAAAAATTTAGAATTATATCGGCAAAGCCGACAACTCTAAATTCTTAATTCTAAATTCTAAATTAATTAACTCTTAATCGGCAAAGCCGACAACTCTAAATTCTTAATTCTAAACTCTAAATTAATTAACTTTTAATCGGCAAAGCCGACAACTCTAAATTCTTAATTCTAAACTCTAAATTAATTAACTCTTAATCGGCAAAGCAGACAACTCTAAATTCTAAATTCTTAATTCTAAACTCTAAATTAATTAACTCTTAATCGGCAAAGCCGACAACTCCAAATTCTTAATTCTAAACTCTAAATTCAAATTATGAACGTAGTCTACGAAGACAACCATATCATCATCGTAAACAAACAGAGCGGCGAAATTGTACAGGGCGACAAAACTGGCGACAAACCGCTGTCTGACATCGTGAAGCAGTATATCAAGGAAGCGTATGCCAAACCGGGGAATGTTTTTCTTGGCGTGGTGCACAGGCTCGACCGACCGGTTAGCGGTCTCGTCGTCTTTGCACGCACATCGAAGGCACTGTCAAGACTTAACGACATGTTTCGCAACGGCGACGTTCACAAGACTTATTGGGCACTGACAAAGAATCGCCCGCAGCAAACGGAGGGTACGATAGAGAGTTGGCTCGTAAGAAACGAAAAGCAGAACAAAAGTTATAGCTATGACCGCGAAAAACCGGGAGCAAAGAAGGCTATATTGAAATACAAGGTTATCGGGGCATCAGATAATTATACACTGATTGAAGTAAAATTGCTTACCGGCAGACATCATCAGATACGTTGCCAACTGGCAAGTATCGGTTGCCCGATAAAGGGCGACCTGAAATACGGAGCAAAGCGCAGTAATCCAGACGGCAGCATCTCGCTGTTGGCACGCCGCGTGGAGTTTACGCATCCCGTGTCGAAACAGCCGATTTGCATAGAGGCTCCTCTACCAGATGCTCCGGAGTGGCAGGCGTTCAAGTAAAGGCGGAAAGCTAAATCTAAAGATTCAAAATACAAATACTATATATGAAAAGAGCCATCATCAATACAATAGTAGTTTTTATCGGCATAATAATCTGGACATTTGCCAAAGGCGAAAAGATGACTTTCGTCGACGGGATTATTAGCTTCGTCATCATCGGTGTTGTGATGTGCGTAATGGAAAAGCTTTGGATAATGTATGACAAGAGGAACTAATCACTCTTCACCCTTATTACTCTCCCCCTCTTCCTTCATCAGCTCATACATAGCCTCATCGAAGGCTTTGTGTGCATAGAGGAAATTGTCAAGCACACTCTTGAAGAACTCCTCAACATGCGGAATCTCAGGCACAAGCAGAAAGAAGTTGTTGGAGTGGATCCACATTGTGTCTTCGGCAAAGGTGTAAAGCAACTTGAAACCATTGTACTCTATATTCGCCCTGTTTACCGTCTTGCGTGCAAGAGTAACCATCTCAAGGTTAGTTGCCGGGAATTTCTTCCAGAACGTATCATACAACAATACGAAATGCCCGTCGCTTGATGCTTTGAAGCTCATGCGTTCTCCTTTATATTCGAAGAAGAATGAGTTTTCGTCGTCGTCTTCTTTTTCTACTTTCACATTCATCTTCTGTAACAGTTGCAGACAAAGGTCTTTTGCGTCCATTCCTAAATATTCCGTCGCAACACTATTGACTTTTGCATCATCCTTATTATTGTCGTTCTCAGTCATCGTTTCGTCGTTTTTATTGTCCTTAATTTTGTTGTATACAATCCCGCATATTAACAAGCTGAATATATAAGCTGCAATGCAATACTTGCCCTCAACTCCTCGGAGCCACATAGCCAAAGGAATAAGCAGCAAGATGTATGATGTTATTATCACATATCTTTTTCTCATAATTTACTGTTTTTAATATGCAAATATAATTATTATTTTGGACATGCCATAAGAATGAGTCTAAAATTCCTCATCATGATTTCGATTTCATCCTAAGAAGATTTTTCTTTATCCTTTCAGCCTCCTTATCGCCCTCTTTCCACCGGCGCAGAGAATTGAAGTAGCTGTCAATATCGGCAAGCCCCTTGTCGTATTCAGAGGCATAAAGATATGCCTCAGCCCTGTTTATATAGGCTGCATTCCAGGTATATGCATCATGCTCGATGAGCATGGTGTTCTCACTGATAGCCTTTGCATAGTCGATGGCGTTGCAATATGCCTCGCCGAGGTTAAAGTGGGCAAGGAAGTTCATGGGCTCAAGTTCGAGAACAGCTTTTGAAGCTTCCATCTGTTCGGCCTTCAGCTGTTGCAATCTCTCTTTACGCTTTTTCAATCGCAAGCCTTTCGAGTCTACATTCTCTATTTCCGCTGTCAACTCATTCATACGGTTAAGTCTTCGGCGGAATTTCTCTTCCTGAAAGCAACGCTCGTCAAAGGATTTTCCCTTGATGAAAGGAACTTCCCGGATAGAGTCCGAATAGGTTACCAAATGGCGTGGCAGCGAAACGAACTTTGCCATATCCTTGTATATTAAAATCTTGCTGCTGTCATTGGAATCTTCTTTGTGAATCTCCTTAATATTGTATTTCAGATAGTAGTTCCTTGCCAGATAATCGTCCATAACCTTAAGAAAAGCAGCCTTAATGCGGCTCACACACTCATTGATTTTGTTTTCCGTGGGATTTACAAGACTCTCTACCGTAGCGCGCAGTTTACGATCGTCAAGGCGGTTGCTCGCCAGACGGTATAGGGCAAGAATCTCGTCGGTGTATTCCGACAGGAACTTGAATTCCACGCCTTCCCGATGACGAAGATAAAACACATAAAGTACTCTCGACAAGGTTGGCATCTTCACCTCCAGATTGCCAAGTTCCGGAATTGACACCCTCAGGTCATCGGCTACAACTATATGCATCAGTTTGCCTGTAGACTTCCGGGAATCTTCAATCTGCTTCACTATATCTGCCCCCAGCGTATGGAGCAGGAGTTCGATATATCCACCCTGCTTCAGAATCTCCACCTTATGCCGGATATCGTCAGCGATAAGCTGCATATTTTTCTGTTCAATCAAAAAGGAACTGTCAGAAGCTTCACTTTGTAATCCGCAGCTCTCGCCTTCTTGCCAACTGTCAAGAGGATACTCGTCTCTTGGACGAACGCTGAATGGCACATGCTTCTCACCGCAGTAACACCTGAAATATTCATCAAAAGCATCTTTTATCCTGTCTGCGGCAACATTATCCATATCAACGAGCAGTAGTGTTGACTTGGAATAATCTATCACATCTGTCGATATACCCATATCTCCCTCATAATGGCACAAACTCAACAAACCGGCTTTATGTTCAGACAGGTCTATACCTGTAACTTCTGCATACATACGGGTAAACTCAACCGTAGAGATATGTCTTATTCTGTTCTTTATATCATCGGTCATCATGCTTGCAGCAATAGGAAAGGCAAGCAACAACTCTGCATCCGACAGCTTCTTTATTTCCGGAACATAAACGAAATGGTAGTTCTGATTGGAAAAGCCTTTGCGGATATAACCGATATTGCTGCGAATAAAGTCATTCAATGGCTTGTTGTACTCCGTCTCTACATAAACCACGTAGTACTTGTCGAAGCGCACTGGCAATTCTTTGTCACACTCAAATAAAGAATGTGAAACAAGTATTGGCATTGTATTTCGGTCTTCCCTTTCAACCATCTCCCGGTAACTGTTACCGCCATTATCTTTCCAATTCTTTATTATCTCAACAATTTTGCATACTCCCAAATACAGCAACGAGAATATGGCGGCAAGAACAACAAGTGGCAAAAGGATAGGCGACAGCAAAACACACAACACTACATTGACTATAATCTCCGTCCTACGCTTCTTGCGTTCAATTTTCTCTCTTGCAGCCTTCTCTTCTGCAGAAAGAGGTTTCGCTGGTTTTCCTGTATATCCGTAAAACATATTATGCAAAGATAAATATTTTGAAATTAATATCACAAATATTTCCAGAAAACCTTAGGAAGTTTAACATTAGGCAACTTCGAAGCTCCGAAGAACATTGATGCCATTTGCATAGGGTCTATTACGGCATTGCCAGTCCCGAGAGCCGTTACGAGAAACGTAAGTTCCGGATGTTGGCGAGCAAACTCGGTAAACCTAACTACGCTTTTGAATATTTCATGAATGTCTGTGTGTTCACTTATATAGT